>SXQV01000211.1 GCA_005792805.1 Methylococcaceae bacterium
GGTTTGACATGGGACTCAGAACTCTCACCCCTGGAGGTGAGTCTCTGTGATGCAGTTACTCTCCAGTCTGTGGGGCCTCCCACCCAGGAGGTATGGGATTGCTTATATGGCATGTAATCACCTCTCCTACCTCTTGATGTGGCCTCCTCTTTGTTTTCTGGAGTAGGATGTCTTTTTGAGAGTTTCCAGTCCATTCGATTGAAGATTGCTCAGCATTTAGTTGTAATTTTGTGTTTTTTATGAGAGAAGTTGAGCTCCAGTCCTTCTATTCTGCCATCTTAATCCTCGGCATCACGACGTACTTAAATCGCTGGTCCGTCGCATCCTCCACCAGACAGCTATTGGCTAGATCAGTAAACGATAGCCGGACGAGCTCGGAATCAACGTGGTTAACCGCCTCAAGCAGGTAACCGGCATTGAAGCCGACTGATACAGCGCCACCTTGGGCATCGACCATCAGGCGCTCCTCGGCCTCTTCATGCTCGGAGTTCTGTGCCTTTAAGATCATCTGGCCCGCCTCATCCACCTCAAGACTGACGCTTTTCTGTTTTTCGCTAGTCAGTACGGAGACTCGACTCAGCGCCGCTTTGAGCTCCTCCTTCGTTGCCTGATAGATTCGAGAGAGTTCCCTCGGCATCACTCGCTGGTAGTCCGGATAGCGACCCTCAATCAGTTTTGCCGAGAAAGTCACTTGGCCCAAGTTAACCCGAATGGTGTTGGGAGAGATCTGAATGGTGAGGGAATCGTCGGCATCCCCCAAAAGACGAGAAAGCTCCTGAATACCCTTGCGTGGCACGATAATCTGCCGGTTGGAGGCGAAAGCCGAGGGGAGTGTCTCCTGAAATACGGCCAGCCGGTGACCGTCCGAGGCCACGGTGCGTAAGGTATGGCCTTCCAGATCGATCAACAGGCCATTCAGGTAGGAGCGGACATCCTGCTGTGCCATAGCGAAAATGGTTTTATCCAGAGCCAACCGCAAGTTTTCACTAGGTAGGGTTACTTCCAGGTCTGTGGACCCGGAATCGAAGGCGGGGTAGTTTTCGACGGGCAAGGTTGTCAAGTTGAAGCGGCTGCGGCCAGACCGTATCGAAAGGCGGTCTTCATTGTGCTCCAAACTAACATCGCTTCTTTCTGGTAGTAGGCGAAAAATGTCCAGGAGTTTACGGGCGGGAATGGTCATGGCCCCTTCCTCACCGGTCTCCACGTTCACCCGGGAGAGGAGTTGCACCTCAAGATCTGTTCCCGTCATCTCCAGCTGGCCGCCACTTAGCTGGAGCATTACGTTGGACAGGATGGGCAAAGTCTGCCGTTTTTCAACGACGCCAATTACCTGAGATAGAGGTGTGAGCAGGGTCTCGCGTGCAATGGAAAACTTCATTAAATCGTACCTGAGAGATTTTGAGGGATGGCTTGGGTGTTCTGGCTGTTGGCATCAAGCAGACAAAGTGCGTTTAAGGTTGCTGTAATCCTCGGCAAACTTACTGTCGCTCTCCTTGAGCTCCTGAACTTTGCGGCAAGCATGCAGAACCGTCGTGTGATCGCGTCCGCCAAAAAACTGACCTATTTCCGGCAGACTGTGATTGGTCAGGTCTTTGGCCAACGCCATCGCGGCTTGTCGGGGACGGGTCACAGACCGGGTGCGTTTGGCGGATAGCAAATCCGCCACCCGAATCTTGAAGTACTCCGCCACGGTTTTCTGGATATTTTCCACGTTAACCAGTCGATCCTGTAGCGCAATCAGATCCCGGAGCGCATCTCGGGCGAAATCGATGGTAATCGGTTTGCCCGTGAAGTGGGAATTGGCAATCACCCTGCGCAGAGCCCCCTCCAGTTCACGGATATTCGAGCGTATGCGCTTACCGATAAAAAAGGCTACTTCATCGGGTAGCTCAACCCCTGCGTGGATAGCCTTGCTCATCAAGATAGCGACCCGAGTCTCAAGGTCGGGTGGCTCAACCGCCACTGGCAACCCCCAACCGAAACGGGATTTGAGACGTTCCTCAAGCCCCTTGATTTCCTTGGGATATCTGTCGCAGGTCAGCACAACCTGATGTTTGTTTTCCAGCAAGGTATTGAAGGTATGGACAAACTCTTCCTGGGAGCGCTCCTTGCCCGCAAAAAACTGAATATCATCGATCAGCAAGGCATCCACAGTCCGGTAGAAGTCCTTGAAGGCGTTGATGGCATTATGCTGGAGCGCTTTCACCATATCGGATACAAACCGTTCCGAGTGGAGATAGATGATGTTGGCGGCGGGGTTGGCCTTGAGGATCTCATTCCCAATCGCGTGCATGAGGTGGGTTTTGCCCAAGCCCACGCCGCCATAAATGAAGAGTGGGTTATACGCACGCCCCACGTTCTGTGCCACCTGGTGTGAGGCTGCTTTTGCCAGCTGGTTTGATTTGCCCTCAACGAAATTGTCGAATGTAAACGCCGTATTAAGATTGTTGGGCGGGCCTTTTCGACGCGAGCTTGGCTTGCGAGGCAGGGAGGAGCTATCGGTGGTGTCGTTTAGCGGAGCGGGCTTTTCTTGAGGCCGGGTGCCAATTTCCAGCAGGACGCTTGAGGGGGGATTGTTCTGAGCGGCCAAAACCTCTTCGATACGGTTGAAAAAATGTTGTCTGACCCAGTCCAGCACAAACTTGTTAGGGGCCAAGAGCTTGAGTTGGCCGCCTTGTTCAATGGGCTGAAGTGGGCGGATCCATGTGTTGAATTGCTGTGGCGGCAATTCCCCCTCAAGGCGGCTCATGCATTGTGTCCACACCAGGCTCATGGGTGAAGGTACCGGCAGAGCGGACAATGATTTGGAAAATCGAACATGGACAGGGGTAATGACGCAGATGGGCCGGTAATATAACCCATCGTCTCGGTGCTCGCAGGAAGGATTGACATGGGTTCGCCGGGTGTTTTAGCATTCCGCCTCTTTTGTAGCACCGGTTCGCAAGGCAGTCATTATGAAAAGAACTTATCAACCCAGCAAAATCAAACGCGTACGTACACACGGCTTCCGTGCCCGCATGAAAACCCGTGGTGGCCGCCTTGTGATCAATGCGCGTCGAGCCAAGGGACGCAAGCAATTGACTGTCTGATTTAGGTTTGCCCCGCTCGGAATTCAGATTTCCGCGAACCTGTCGGTTGACCACAGCGGGTGCTTTTCAGCAGGTATTCGCAAATGCCACCAAGTCTTCGGATGGCTACCTCACCGTACTGGCCAGAGCCAACGGCGCGGAGTCTCCGAGACTTGGACTTGCAATCTCGAAGCGAAACATCAAGCTGGCCAGCGACCGCAATCGGGTTAAGCGGTTAGCGCGTGAAACCTTCAGGTTGCATAAGCACGAATTTGCGGGTGTGGACTTTGTCGTTATGGCCCGCACCGCTGCATCTCAGGCAGACCATGAAACACTCTCCCGCTCATTGCGCAAACACTGGGCTCATCTGGTGAAGCAATGCAAGCCATTCTGGTCGCCCTCATCCAGTTCTACCGATACCTGATCAGCCCCTGGGTGGGGCATCATTGTCGTTTTGAACCGACCTGCTCAGCCTATGCTCTAACCGCGATCAAGCGGTTTGGTGCCTGGCATGGCTCTGGGCTTTCCGTAAGGCGCCTCTCCAAATGTCATCCTTGGCATGAGGGCGGAACCGATCCCGTACCTGATAAGAAACCGGAAATAACAAATGGATAACGCAAGGTTCGTACTGATCGTCTTCTTTTTCTTCCTCAGCCTGATGCTGTATCAGCAATGGCAGGCAGATTACGGCCCTAAACCCGCCGCCAGCACTAGCCAGGGGGGTGTAAGCTCGGTGACAAATCCAGATGTCCCCGTATCGGCTGCTCCAGCTGGAAACGCGGAGTCAGCTTCTGGTCAGGGCGGAGACCTGATTACCCGCCAACGCATCAAGGTACAAACCGATGTGATACGGATGGAAATCGACACCGAAGGTGGTGACATCCGGCTGCTTGAACTGCTTGATTACCCTGTAGCCAAAGATGCCCAGGATAAGCCGGTACAGATCTTTACGGACCAGGATCTGGTTTTTATCGCGCAGAGTGGCTTCATTGGCGATGAATCATCCGCCCCCAATCACCACAGCCAATGGCAGGCTCCATCGGCCTCTTTTGCCCTGGCCGATAGCCAAAATGAGTTAAGGGTTCCCTTGACCTGGACCAGCTCCCAGGGTGTCACGGTCACCAAAACCTACGTGCTGAAGCGTGGCAGTTATGACTTACATCTAGAACAGCAGGTCGCCAACAAGAGCCCAAATGCCTGGACCGCCCGCCAATATGTCCAGCTACAACGCAAGGATCCGGGCGACAAAAACAAGGATCAACTTGTTCGCACCTACACGGGAGGTGTGCTTTACACTCCGGAAGACAAGTACAAAAAAATCGCCTTCAAGGATATGGCGGGGGAAAACCTGGACACCAAAGCGAAGGATGGCTGGATCGCCATGATTCAGCACTACTTCCTGGCTGCTTGGATTCCGGCCAGTGGTGAAGAGAACGGTTTCTACACCAAGTCGCTCTCGGATGATCATTACGTGATCGGCGCGTACACCCCGGTGCTGGAAGTGCCTGCCGGTGGAGCCAAGTCTTTCACGGCACAATTATTCGCGGGCCCCAAACTCCAGCGAGTTCTGGAAACGACCGCCCCTGGCTTGGATCTGGTGGTTGATTACGGTGCGTTGACCATTATTGCCAAACCCATTTTCTGGCTGCTCGAACAGTTCCATAAAATTTTCAATAATTGGGGCTGGGCCATTATTTTTGTAACACTTACCCTGAAGGCACTGTTCTTTCGCCTGTCCGCCGCCAGCTATCGCTCCATGGCCAATATGCGCAAGATGCAGCCAAAGATGGCTGAGTTGAAAGAGCGCTTTGGTGGAGACAAGCAGAAGCTGAACCATGCAATGATGGAGATGTATCGCAAGGAAAAGGTAAATCCGCTCGGTGGTTGCTTGCCTATTCTGGTTCAGATACCCGTATTTATTTCACTGTACTGGGTGTTGATCGAGACGGTTGAAATGCGGCAGGCCCCCTTCATTGGCTGGCTCACTGATTTGTCATCGAAGGATCCCTACTTCATCCTGCCGCTGCTGATGGGGGTCTCCATGTTTATTCAGCAGCGCTTGAGCCCGCCGCCATCTGATCCCCTGCAGGCGAAGATCATGCAATTCTTCCCCGTCATGTTCACCGGCTTCTTCGCGTTCTTTCCGTCCGGCTTGGTCCTTTACTGGGTGGTGAATAACGTGTTGTCCATTCTTCAGCAGTGGTATATCAACAAGACCATTGGGGGCTCTGTACCGGCCAAAGCCTGAAGGCAAAAAGCTGAAAGAAACCGGGGCGGGTAGGGATGATTCTGCATCCCCCCGCCTTTTCTTTATCCCATGAATTCTCATCAACATACTATCGCGGCTATAGCCACTCCTCCAGGTCGTGGAGGGGTGGGCGTGATCCGGGTATCGGGCGAGGCGGTACCGTTCATCATCACGTCATTGGTCGGCAAGGAATTAACGCCGCGTAGCGCCCAATTTGCCGGTTTTCAAAATGCGTCTGGCCAGCCGATTGACCAGGGGTTGGCAATCTACTTTCCGGCTCCACACTCTTTCACTGGCGAACATGTGCTTGAGCTGCATGCGCACGGCAGCCCGGTGGTACTGGATATGCTCCTCCAGCGCCTGTTCGATTTGGGCGTGCGCGCCGCTCGACCTGGCGAATTCAGCGAGCGCGCCTTCCTGAATGACAAAATTGATCTAGCTCAGGCTGAGGCGATCGCCGACCTCATCGAGTGTACGACTGAAAGCGCTGCCCGATCGGCTCAGCGTTCCCTTCAAGGCGAGTTTTCCCGCCAGATAAATCAGCTCGTTGAGTCACTTATCCAGCTGCGTCTCTACATCGAAGCGTCGATAGATTTCGTCGATGAGGACATCGATTTTCTGACCGCTGCTCACATCGATGCCCAGCTGGATGGCCTGCTGCGCCGGCTCGAAACTATCCGGGCATCTGCCCGCCAAGGGCAGTTGTTACGAGACGGCATAACCCTGGTGATTACTGGCCGGCCGAATGCGGGTAAATCCAGCCTGCTCAACACACTTACAGGTCGTGATAGCGCGATCGTCACACATATCGCCGGCACAACGCGGGACACACTCAGGGAGTTCATTCAGATCGATGGTCTGCCGTTGCATGTCATCGATACGGCGGGACTCCGCGACCACTGCGAGGACGTTGTAGAACAGGAAGGCATGCGGAGGGCAAGGATGGAAATTGCCCAAGCCGACCACGTGCTGTTATTGATTGACGACACTGAGCCAGGCGATCGGGAATCGCTGCTATCGGATATCCCCGGTCACCTGCCGGTGACCCGTATTCGCAACAAAATTGACCTCAGCGGGCATCCGGCAGGGCTTGAGAAAACAGAAACAGGGACCGTGATTTACCTGTCTCTAAAATCCGGTGAAGGTACAGAGTTGCTCATCCAGCATCTCAAGGAATGTGTTGGCTACGCCGAAGGGTCGGAAGGCATTTTCATGGCAAGAAGACGACACCTGGATGCTATTGATCAAGCGCTTATGGCTATTCACAACGCGGCGGCACAGCTCAAGTCTGGTGCGCTGGAATTACTGGCTGAAGAGCTTCGGCTAGCCCAAAGTGCGCTCTCCGAAATTACAGGCGAGTTTACCAGCGACGATTTATTAGGCCGGATATTTGCGGGCTTTTGCATCGGCAAGTGACGCAGTAGGGACGGTCTGAGAAGGGTGTGCTTTTGCCATGAGAGTGAGGGTATGGTTCACTAGACTTCCGAAATTGAACTCATAGCCAACCATGAACAGATTAGTTGCCCGTAGCCTTATTCTTCTTTTCGCCACCAGCTTATTCGGTTGTAGTCATCGATCAGATACGGTGATTGGTGGACCAGATGCTGAAGAGGCGGCGATTCGGATGGAAGAGTCGAAGCAGGAATACAATGACTGTGTAGCGACTCGCCACGCGGGAAGTCCGACTTGTGACAGCCTGGAAGCGCTTTACGACAAAGACAAAGCGGAATACGAGGCTCAGGTTCAATAGCCAATAATTCCACGCCGGAACGGTTTCTATCAGCTAAAAGTGGATTCCTGCAGAAGTACAAGATCTTCACCGATACCGCATAGTACCGCCATGACTCGTGCTTATTCAGAACAGCCTGATCCTGGAGAGATCGATCGATTTCTGGCCGAAGATATCGGTGCGGGGGATCTGACCGCCGCTATTCTGCCGGAAACCACCACCGCCTTGGCAAACGTCATGACGCGCGAGCCTGCGGTCGTCTGTGGCCAAGCCTGGTTCGATGCCGTCTTTGAGCGGCTCGATCCCTCTGTTCGGGTTGTCTGGCAGTGTGTAGACGGTGCCGAGGTGCAGTCGGGTGAGCGGTTGTGTCAACTTCAGGGATCTGCCCGATCGCTCATGACCGGTGAGCGATCGGCACTCAATCTTCTCCAAACGCTGTCGGCTACGGCGACTCTGGCCAGAAAATTTGCGAAAGCAGTGGAAGGCACCGGGGTCCGCGTCCTTGATACCCGTAAAACCATTCCGGGGCTTCGTCTGGCGCAGAAATACGCTGTGCGCTGCGGTGGCTGCCATAACCACCGGATAGGCCTTTACGACGGAATTCTGATCAAGGAGAACCACATTCTGGCGGCGGGTTCCATTAGCCAAGCCATTCGCCGTGCAGAGGCGCTGGGGGTTGATGTGATGATCGAAGTAGAGGTTGAGACCCTGGATGAGCTCGAAGAAGCGTTGTCGGCAGGGGCAAAGCGCATCCTGCTGGACGAGTTCTCGGTCTCAATGATGCGAAAGGCAGTGACTGCCGCCACGGGTCGGGCGGAGCTTGAGGTTTCCGGCAGCGTTACGCTGGAGACCATCCGGGAAATCGCCGCTACCGGCGTGGATTACATCTCGGTGGGAGCCTTGACCAAAAACGTCCGGGCCATCGACCTTTCCATGCGCGTGATGCTCGGCGCCTAACAGAACGTCGAGCATCCACAGCCCAGGCTAGCCGATGCGGCGAACGCCATCGGCACCGCCCACGAGGACGATGTCGGCAGGACGCATCGCAAAGATACCTACGGTGATGACGCCTGGAATGTTATTGATGACCTGTTCCAGTTCCGGTGGATTCACAATGGATAGGTTCCATACATCGAGAATCTGACCGCCGTTATCCGTGACGCAATTCTCCCGCCACACGGGTTGTCCCCCCAGCTTCACCAGCTCACGGGCGACAAAACTGCGTGCCATCGGAATGACTTCGACGGGCAGCGGGAATTTACCCAATACATCCACGCATTTAGTGTCATCCGCAATGCAGATGAATTTGCGGCTAGCACCGGCGATAATTTTTTCGCGGGTCAAGGCGGCACCGCCACCCTTGATCAGTTGCTTGTTCGGATTGATCTCGTCGGCTCCATCGACATAAACGTCCAGAGTGCCGACATCGTTTAGCTCCAGTACAGGTATCCCCAGCTTCTTGAGCTGCTCGGTGCTGGCATTTGAGCTCGACACCGTCCCCTCGATGTTGTTCTTGATGTCCGCCAGACAGTCGATAAACAATCGCGTGGTCGATCCGGTGCCGATTCCAAGTATGGAATAACCCTTCACGTACTCGAGTGCCGCTTCGGCGACTTTTTGCTTCAGTTCATCTTGCGTCATTTTCCTTCTCTCTCAGTCATGGAACAAATTGGTCGATAATAGCGTGAGCCAGCTTGTCCCGCCATGCCACGCTGGCAAGAGGATGCTGTTTTACCCTGAGACGCGACTGATCCATGATCCTGACCAAATATGTAGAACGTGTTTTGCGCGCCCGTGTGTATGACGTGGCGATTGAAAGCCCGCTGGATCATGCGGCCGGGCTGAGTCGCCGGCTGGGTAACTCGATTTACATCAAGCGGGAGGATCTCCAGCCGGTATTCTCATTCAAGCTGCGGGGCGCCTACAACAAAATCGCCGGACTCAGTGAAGCCGCCCGACATGCCGGGGTTATCGCCGCCTCGGCCGGGAACCATGCCCAGGGCGTCGCGTTGGCCGCCAGGCAGTTAGGCATCCGGGCGCTGATCGTCATGCCCTGTACTACGCCGGCCATCAAGGTCAACGCCGTGAAAGTGTTGGGAGCCGAGACCATTTTATACGGTGACGCTTACGACGAAGCCTGTGAACATGCCGTCGCTCTGTCGGCCGAAAACCAGATGACGTTTATTCACCCGTATGACGATCCTGAAGTCATAGCGGGACAGGGTACCATCGGCATGGAAATACTCCGGCAGCGCCATGACCCCATCCATGCAATCTTTATCCCGGTTGGCGGCGGCGGATTGATAGCGGGGATCGCCGCCTATGTGAAGTTTGTTCGCCCCGGCATCAAGATTATTGGGGTCGAACCCGATGATGCCGACTGCCTTAATCGTGCCATGCGAGCTGGCCGCCGCGTTATCCTCAGGCAGGTGGGTTTGTTTGCGGACGGCGTGGCTGTCAAACAGATTGGCAAGGAGACCTTCCACATAGCCCATCAGTTTGTGGATGAGGTGGTGACCGTCAGCACCGATGAAATCTGTGCCGCCATCAAGGATATTTTCGACGACACCCGCTCGGTTGCCGAGCCCGCTGGAGCCTTGGGCGTGGCGGGCGTCAGAAAGTATGTGGAGCAAACCGGCATCAGCGCCCAGTGCCTGATCGCCATAGAAAGCGGCGCCAACATCAATTTCGACCGTCTACGTCACGTGGCGGAACGGGCGCAAGTGGGAGAGATGCGAGAGCGGCTGATGGCCGTTACCATCCCCGAGCGACCCGGCAGCTTTCTGGATTTCTGTCGTGCCATAGGCCGGCGTGGAATCACCGAATTCAACTACCGCTATTTCGATCAGGGTGCCGCGCAAATCTTTGTCGGCATCCAGAGCGATGTGAAAGACGCAGGGGTGCTGATGGGGGATCTCAGGGCCCAGGGTTACGGTGTCACCGACATGTCCGGCAACGAGCTGGCGGTGGAGCATATCCGCTACATGGTAGGTGGGCATGCGCCCAGACTGTTGGATGAGCTGGTTTATCGCTTTGAGTTTCCCGAACGGCCCGGTGCCTTGCTGGATTTTCTGTCAAAGCTGAGTGGCCGCTGGAACATAAGCCTGTTCCATTATCGCAACCATGGTGCGGCCTATGGGCGCGTACTGATGGGGATTCAAGTGCCCAAGGCGGAGCGAAAAAACTTTCGCACGTTCCTCGACGATATCGGGTTTGCTTGCCACGAGGAAACCCAGAATCCGGCCTACCGCCTTTTTGCTGGAGGCCGGTGAGTCGCTGGGTGCCGGGATTTTCTAATTTGCCAGCTTCAAGGTGGCGACGCCCGAGATAATGAGCAAGACGCCAAAGTAGCGGCCAAGGCTGGTTGGGTCGCCAAAAAACCAGGCACCGACCATAAATGTACCGGCGGCCCCAATGCCGGTCCAAACGGCATAGGCCGTACCGATGGTGATGTCTCGCTGTGCCAGCCAGAGCAGTCCGCCGCTGCACGCCATACAGCCAATAGCGATGCTGATGCCCAAGACCCGGTAACTGGAGATTTGCGCCAATTTCAGGCCGACCGGCCAACCGATTTCGAACAGACCGGCACCCAGGAGATATAGCCAGCTCATCCTAGCCCCAGGATGAAGTGCCATTGCGTTTCGCTCACCGGCATCACCGACAGCCGGTTGCCGCGCCGAACCAGTGCCAGTCCTTCCAGTTCCGCCCGATCCTTCAGTTCGGCTAGCGTGATGGTTCGGCCTAACTTGCGGACAAACCCCACGTCGACCATAACCCAGGCGGGGTTATCCGGCTGACTTTTCGGGTCGAAATGCTTGTTCAGAGGATCAAATGCCGTCGAGTCGGGGTAAGCCTCGCGTGTCACCCTGGCAATCCCGACAATGCCCGGCTCGTCGCAATTGGAGTGGTAGAAAAAAATGGAATCGCCTACTTTCATGTCGTCCCGCATCATGTTGCGGGCCTGATAGTTTCTGACGCCGTCCCAAGGTTCCGTTTGATGAGGGCGCTGGGCCAGGTCATCAATGCTGAACTCGCTGGGTTCCGATTTCATGAGCCAGTAACGCATATCCACTCTTTTTCAATCCCGTAGCGTTTTAACGCCGTTGATTATATTGCATTGGGCGATTCATTATCGTCAGTCACTTTCACCCGGAGCCGCTAGACTCCCGCCCCAAACCGCACCGCCAACCCATCCAGCGTCATGTTCTCCGCAATCTCGTCATGCGGAATCAGCACGTAGCGCCACGGCTTGCCGCCATAACTCGCCGCATGGGCTGATGCGTTCGCGCACCACTTGACGGCAGCTTCCTTCTTGGCAATAACAATCGGGTCTTCAAGTTCGGTACGCTTCTTCGGCTCCAGCATATAGATCGTTGCGGTCGTTTCGGCAACGAAATCCGGCTGATATTCCAGGTGATCCGCGCCGTTCTGGTAAAAAATCTGGAACTGGCCTTTGGCGGGCTTGAACCACTTGCTGGCCTCGCGTTCCAGAATCACCGCCAGCTTGCGCTCCGAATCGGAATCAAACTTCTGCACCGGGTAGAGGCAACGCTGAAAGCCGCCGAACAGGTACTTCGCCATGTTGCTCTTGTCGGTCGGCTCTACACGGTAGCTGGCGGGTGGTTCCTGCACGGAGTACGTGTAGGCGCTCTGCTTCAGCGCGGTAAAGCCCTTGCTGACCTTCACCTCGTAGCCGACAACATCCACCCAGTAATGGGCTTGCATCTGGGCATGGATGAATCGCGCGATGTCTCTTTGGTAACATCGAAGCACCTTGCGGATGTCGTCCCCGGCCAGGTAGCTCCTGAAATGATCGACGGTTTGCGTGGCCAGGTCGTAAAGCAGGCCGGCGTGTTCATCGTAGGAAACATCGTCGAAATCCACCAGGCCGCTGACCACAGAGTCCTCCAGCCGGGCGTCCTCGAAACCGCCACGCCCGAGCGACACCACTTCCAGGTGATGGGTGCGCAGGTGCTGAATCCACAGCTCGTCGGAGACCGCCGGGTACTTCAGCGCAGACAGATCGAGTGTGAAAGGTTTGAAGCCGGATTTCATCTCGCCCTTGGGCACCACCAGAATGCGCGGAATGTCGATGGTTTGCTGCGTGACCCACTCGACCGTTTTCGCCACCACGGCGGCAATATCTGGCTGTTCACCGAGGCCTTCCAGTTCCAGCGGCGCCGGCTGATGCTGCTCTTCCACCGCCCTGACGATGGCCGCCTGGATTTCAGGTTTCTTCAGATACTCGATGGTGGGCAAGGTCTGCGGCTGGTTTTCCAGCGTGCGGATCACCTCGTAGGTAATTTGCGCAAGCTTCTGCTCTTCCGGTTTGGTGAAAACCGGCGTCTGGTCCTGCCCGGCTACCGTCGTACTGCTCGTCGCATGGGCAGGCGTCAGGCCCAGCCGGGTTGCCAGTTGCGATTGCGACACCACCGTGGTCGTTTTCTGCCCAACATCATCCGCATCCAGCACCAGGGTCTGCAAATGAATCGCCGAATCGGGCTTGCTGGCTTCGGCAATGATCTCCTGGAACTTGTCGTGGGCGACGATGGTCAGCCGATCCACAGCCATCACGCCGGTGCGCTTGCCGTAGGGCAGGCGCAGGCCGCGCCCGATGGTCTGCTCGATCAGGCGTGGCGCGGAGGCAGCGCGTAGCGGCACGATGGTGTAAAGATTGGTCACGTCCCAGCCTTCTTGCAGCATATTGACGTGAATGACGATTTCTGTCGGTTCCGCCGTGTGCTCCACCTTGAGCAGCCGGTCGACAAAGTCTTCCTCCTTCACGCTGGTGTCGACTTGAATCACGCGGTCCCTGTAGCGTCCATCGAAAAACGCGTCCGACTGAATCAGTTTCATCAAGTCGGCGGCATGGGTCGTGTCCTGGGCGACAACCAGCACGAACGGTTTGACGATGGGGCTACCGTTCTCGCGGGCGTAGGTCTCCAGTTCCACCTTCACGCTTTCGTGCAGGCGCACGCCATCTTCCAGTTTCAGGCGTTCGATTTCCTCCGCCGACATGCCCGCCGGATTGAAGTTCTTGCGCGTCACGACCGCCGGTTCCTTGACGAAACCATCCGCCATGGCTTGCCCGAGCGGATAGCCGTAAACCACGTTCCTGAAATACTGACGATTCTGCGTGGTCGTCCCGGTGAACGGCGTCGCGGTCAGCTCCAGCCCAAGCACCGGCCTCAGCTCGTTGATTGCACGAATCCCGGCGCTGGCGCGGTAGCGGTGTGACTCATCCATCAGCATTACCAGATCCGGCAGGCCAGCCAGATAGTCGAAATAGCTTTCGCCGATGTATTCCGAAAGCCGCTTGATGCGGGGCGACTTGCCGCCGCGCACTTCCGAATTGATCTTGGAGATGTTGAAAATGTTGATCCGCACGCCGCCGAACAGCGTACCGCTGTGCGGGTCATACTGATCGTAGTTGTCGCCGGTAATGATCGAGGGCGCGTCGATGGAAAATTCGGCGATACCCCGGAACACGTACTTGGGATGATTCCGGTTGCTGAAATCTTCTTTCAGCTTGTTGTAGATGGTCAGGTTGGGTGCCAGCACAAAAAAGTTGTTGATGCCGTGTGCCAGATGCAGATAGCTGATGAAGGCCCCCATCAGTCGCGTCTTGCCGACGCCGGTAGCGAGTGCAAAGCACAGCGAGGGAAACTCCCGCTCGAAGTCCGTCACCGACGGAAATTCGTTGCGGATGGCCGCAAGCGAAGCCGCAACATCCGCCCCCTTGTCCGGCGGGGCAATCTGGGTAATGCGGTCGAGGATTTCCAGCGAGCGCCGCTGCGGATGACGCAGGCTCAGGCGGCCGGCAATGGCGTTGACGTGGCGGTTCATGGTTGCCCCTCGCCTTTCAGATAGTGAGCCAGTTTCAAGTCGAAGTCTGATCGATAGTCCAGATCTTGATGCACGCGAAATTTTTCGTACCCGGCATGCGCCATCTCTTGGGAAACTTTGCCAGCGTTTTCCAGCACTTGCTGATCAGTGAAATGGTAGAAGCGCGTGGCGTAGCACTTGCCGTCCCCGGTGGTATAGAGAACGATAGGGCGGGTCGCACGGGCGGTCAGTTCGCTCATGCTTCGCCCCCTTCGAACCGCGA
>SXQV01000212.1 GCA_005792805.1 Methylococcaceae bacterium
CACTTGAGGCGTCTGGAGCCGAGAGACATCACACCGAAAAATGACGGCCATCAAACCGACCTATTCCTTGTAAAAGACTAAAGAGGCGAAATGTATCGGGCCTCAACCCGAAATCATAGGTGGGACGGCTGGGGCATTACGGCGGACGTAGATGAACCACCCGTTGTAAACCAACGCCACAGTCCTCGCGGTCAGTTGGCATCGGCGCAAATCCTTCGTCGTAAAGCCGCCCCAACCCCATTGCCCCTTGAGCTCATCGAAAACATTCTCGGCATCTCCACGATCCCGGTAAAGCTGTGTGATCGTGAGCTCCTCGTGCGGAAGGGATGTCACCAGTACGGCGTACTCATAGCCCTTGCTGCCTGAGTGATCGTCATCCATGAAGGCAAGAACCATCTGACCATTTTCGTCCTTTGTTTCCAAAACGAGGTCTCCGCGAATCAACCGGCGCAGCACGACCACTCGCCGATATTGATCCCATCCCGTCAGCCGAATTTCTCCGCTGCTCGCTTCCCAGCTGCCACCGACATCACTCCATCGAGCACCTGCAAATGAGCGTTCGATAAAACGCTTCACCCCGGCAGTCTGACGGAGCTTAAAAATATAATCCTGCCCACGATCCTCCAGTTCCGTGATAAACGGATCGTTGCCAAAGCCACAGTCGCCCCGGACCAGATAGGGTCTCTGCTCACGAGGAAGCGAGTCCAAAATCCGGCAAAGACCCGGCAAAGTGTGATTCGAGTGTCCCTTGTTGCCCGGCAGAACCTCTGCGTCCAATACCAGGCGTAGCCCTGCCACAAGATACGTATGGTAGGTGTGTGAGGGCGTCCCGGTTTCTTGGGGTTGTCGCCTACCTCGGCCCCCTCCTGCTTCCCGTAAAGCACCTTGACGGTCGTGTCGATATCCATAATCCACGGCGCCTTCAGCAACGGTAGAACGCTTCGACCCAGGTGATCCTGTAACCAAGCCAAACCTGCCTCCTCAGGAATCTTCTCAAGACCCCGGCGAAGCGCATCCTCGCTGACCACCTTGTTCATACCCAATAACTCAGGGTTGACGCCGTCACTGTGAATCGATGTGACATGGGAATACCGTTTGTGACCCGCCAGAACCGAGAGCAGCCAGGTCCCCAACAAGTCCCTCTTCGTCGGCGCATTCGGACTCAAATACGTCAAAGGGCAATCCTGTACCCAAGACTCAAGGAGGCCACTCAAGTTGAGAAACTCAATGAAGAACGCCATCTGACCAAACGGCGTCACCGCCGCCTGATCATTCCATCTCACCTCGTAGCTTCCACCCGGAGTAAACACCGCTTTGAGACCCTCAGAGACGGCTCCAGAAACCCGAATCTTTTCCATTTCTAACCCCCTTTCAGGCCTTCACCCATCGGGTGCAATCACCCTGGATCAATCCCTGAATTATATGAAAGGGTTACATGCCAAGCCCTCAGATAACCGCTTTTTCAAGGTTTATGACTTGAGATTGCCTCTCTGCTGACTCCGTATCCGTTGGATGACGGAGCCATAGTGTCGAGGATGTCACCCTTCGGGAGCCCGCTGGGCAAAAGAAAGGCCTCGCAAGGAGGCCTCTGTGTAAGCTGCTGATTCTCAACGCTTCTTCAGCCGCATTATGCCCATGGCCTTCAGTGTCAGGCGTTCGTAGGTCGGCTCGCTGATGCCCTTGCGAACCTTGCGCATGAAATACTTTTCATAGGCAATCTTGGCCCAATGGACCCAGCGGCCACTGGACGACCACTGGACGTTGCGGGGCGGAATTTGCGGCATGGCAAGGAAGGCTACGCCGGAATCCCCGAAGTCAGCCAGGCAGAGGGCATTCCAGGTCCCCTTGTGGGTCGGCTCCTTGCCGTCCAGTTCCTCGCGGATATTGTGGGCGGTGGCGGTGACCATGGACTCAATCATGTAACCGGTCTTGGGGGTACCGGTGGGTACGGGGGTCTGGCTCAGCGGCGGGATCGCGATACAAACGCCGATGGAGTAGACATTTTTGAATGTGGGGTTGCGCTGGTGTTCGTCGACAATGACGAAGCCACGGGGGTTGACCAGCTTGTCGATCCCCATCAGGCCGTCGACACCCTTGAAGGCTGGCAGCATCATGCTGTGCCTGAAGGGCAGTTCGTGTTTTTTCTTTTCCTGACCGTTTTCGTCGACTTCGGTGACGTACATCATGCCGGCTTCGATCCTGTCGACCTTGGCGTTGCAGATCCAGTCGATGTGCTTGTTGCGCAGTTCGCTTTCCAGCATGCCTCGGGTGTCGCCGACGCCGCCCAGACCCAGGTGGCCGATGTAGGGTTCCGAGGTGACATAGGTCATCTTGACCTTGTCGCGGATCTTGCGCTTGCGCAGATCGGTTTCCGCGATGAAGAGGTACTCATAGGCGGGCCCGAAACAGGACGCCCCCTGTACGGCCCCGATGATGATGGGCCCCGGATCCTTCACGAAACCATCCCAGAATTCACCCGACTCACCCGCGTGGTCGACGTGGCACACGGATTGAGTATGGCCATTGGGGCCGAGGCCGGGGATTTCGTCGAAGGCCAGTTTGGGGCCCGTGGCGATGATCAGGTAGTCATAGTCGACGTGGGTGCCGTCGGCGAGTTCCACCCGGTTTTGAGCGGGCTGGAATTGGGTGACTTGGTTCTGGATGAAGGTGATTCCCTTCTTCTTGAAAACCGGGGCCAGTTCAACCTTGATGTCGGAGGGCTTGCGCCAGTTCACGGCCACCCAAGGGTTGGACGGGACGAAGTGAAAGGTCGGCGTGTCGGCAATGACGACGATTTCGTCCTGTTTGCGCGCGTTTTCCTTCATTTCGAAGGCCATCGGAATGCCGCCGATGCCGGCGCCGACGATGACGATTTTAGCCATGGGTGTTCTCCTCGGGTTGGTTAAGGCAATGCCGCCTTGGGTGGTTTTGAGTTAGTGACAGGACGAGGCCTGGCAACCGGATCGAATGCCCAGTTTCTTCAGGATGCTTTCCAGCGGGCAGAACTGGGTGAACCCGCTCTGGAAGAGGTTGGCACCGACAAAGGCGGTGAACCATAGCCACTTGGGGCTATGGAAGAGGGGGCTGGCTTCGACGCCCAGGCTCAGCGAGAGCAGGACGAAAAATCCGGCGATGATACGGACGATGCGCTCAGTGGTCATGAAGGTTCTCCGGTTAGGTTAAGTGCGTTGCGGCCGGGGCGCTTTTGCCCCGGTTGATCAGAAAATACACCACCGGCACGACATACAGCGAGAAGGCCGTCGAGGCGAAGATCCCGAAGATAAAGCTCCAGGCCAGGCCTGAAAATACCGGATCCAGTGTGATGATGAAGGAGCCGAACAGCGCCGCGCCCGCCGTCAGGAAAATCGGCCGCATACGGGTCGCGCCCGCTTCGATGAGCGCTTCGTTCAAGGGAGTGCCCTGTTCGCGCAGGCGCTCGATGAAGTCAATCAGGATGATGGAATTGCGCACCACGATACCGGCCAGGGCGATCATGCCGATCATGGCCGTTGCGGTGAACAGAATGGGGTTGTCGTAGCCGCCCACCGGCTCGGTGAAGAATACGTTAAGCAGCCAGAAGCCGGGCATGATGCCGATGACCGTCAGCGGAATGGCCACCATGATGATCAGGGGCATTCCCAGTGAGCCGGTTTGTGCAACCAGCAGCACGTAGATCATCAGCAAGGCGGCACCGAAGGCGAGACCGAGATCGCGGAACACATCAACGGTGATTTTCCATTCTCCCTCGCCGGCGAGGTCGACCTTGTAACCTGCCGGAAGGGGTGTTTTGTCGCGGATGTCGCCCCAGTCCAGCACGGCTTCCACGGGTTCACGGCCCACCATTTCGGCGATGACGTAATTCATCCGCTTCAGATTCTTGTGAAATATGGTCTGGTCGGCGAGCGTTTCGGTGGCCTCGCCAAGTTCACCCAGCGGAATCAGGGAACCCTCTGCTCCGCGCACGCGCAGGGTTTCCAGATCCGCCATGGAGGAACGCTCAGGCCGGGTGAGTCGAATTTCAATCAGCAGCGGCTGGCGTTCACCGGGGACGTGCACCACGCCGGCGTTCTGACCTTGCAGTGCCAGGTGCAGCGTCTGGGCCACATCGGCGACGGAGACCCCATGCTGGGCAGCCTGCTGGCGGTTCAGCCGGAAGTGAATGACGGTCTGCGGTTCATCAACGAAATCATCGGCATCGACAATGCCCTTGATGCCTGCCACTTCCTTTCTTACCTGTTCCGTGACCTTGGCCAGCTCGCCGGTGTCGGCATCCAGCGGGGCATACACCTCGGCGACGAAGGTGGACAGGACCGGCGGCCCCGGCGGTCCTTCGACAATTTTGAGATTAGCGCCATGTGACTTGCCTATGCGTTCAATGTCGCTACGTATGCGCAGGGCGATCTCGTGTGATTTATGCTCGCGCCGCTCTTTCGGTAGCAGGTTGATGCGGATGTCACCCTGATGGACAGAATCGCGCTGATAGTAATGCCGCACCATGCCATTGAAATCCATCGGCGAGGCGTTGCCCACGTAGGTTTCGAAATCGGTGATCTCGTTGACCCGGGTCAGATACTCGCCCAGTTCGCGTGCCACGGCATCGGTGCTCTCCAGGGTGGAACCGCGAGGCATGTCAATGACCAGCTGCAATTCGTCCTTGTTGTCGTAAGGCAGCAGTTTTAATGGCACAAAACGGTAGACCGCGAGGAGAGCCGAACCGATGAAGGCCACCAGCACGATGATGAGGAAAATTTTTGACCTGTTTGGCGCGTCGAGTAGTGGCCGCAGGGTGCGGTCATAGAATCCCCACAGTGCGGAGGCTTTGGGGTCTTCCGGTTCGCCCTTGCCGTATTCGCTTTTCAGCAGGTGATACGTGGCCCAGGGGGTGACGGTGAAAGCTACCAGCAGCGACATGATCATGGCCACCGGCACGTTGAAAGCCATTGGTGCCATGTAAGGGCCCATCATGCCGGTGATGAAGAACATCGGCAGAAAGGAAACGATGACGGCAAACGTGGCAAAAATGGTGGGCGGACGGACTTCCTCGATGGCGCTGAGCGCGGCGTCCAGGGGAGGCTCCTTGCGTAGCTGGAAGTGGCGGAAGATGTTTTCGACATCGACAATCGGGTCATCGACCAGCAGGCCGAGGGACAGGATCAGGGCAAACAGGGTCACGCGATTGATGGTGTAACCAAAGATCAGGTCGCACAGCAGGGTGACGCCCAGCGTCATGGGAACCGCCAGGGCAACGATGAAAGCTTCCTTGGGGCCGAGTGCGAATGCCAGCAAAATGACGATGGTCACGATGGCGATCAGCAGATGCTTGACCAGCTCGTTGACCTTGGTATTGGCGGTCTCGCCGTTATTGCGGGTCACGGTCAGGGTTACGTCTTCGGGGATCAGCTCACCTCTCAGTTCCCGCACGGTCTTAATGACCTGCTCCGCCACCGCCACGGCATTTGCTCCCTTGCGCTTGGATAGGCCGATGGTGACGGCCTGTCGAAGTTCGCCCGCTTGCGGCAGGGCGGAGGGCTGGGGCGGTGCCGGGTAGCCCGCTTCATCGGGAATGACGGTTCTGCTTGCCGCCGCCGCAGGACCGAAGCCGATGCGGGTATAGCTCATGGCTTCCGCCGGGGCATCTTCGACTCTGGCAACATCGCGGAGGTAGACGAGTCGGCCCGCTTTGCCGCCAACCGGCGTTGCCGCGACTTCTTCGATGTGTTCAAAAGCCGGACCCGCGTCCAGCCAGACACTGTGATTGGCTTGTTCAAAGCGGCCCGCCCGGATGCCGACGTTGGCCGCCTTGAGCGCTTGCAATAGTTCAGAAACTGTCAAATTGTGCGCGGCCAGCCTGGCCGGGTCCGGGTAGACCAGAATCCGGCGCTGCTCCCCCCCCACCACCACAATGCGGCCAGCATCGTCGACCAGAGCCAGCTTATCTTTCATTTCGTCGGCGATCCGCCGCAGTGCCGGACCATCGTAAGTGGCATCCGTTGATGACAGGGTCAGCGTCACGATGGGGACATCATCAATTTCAACTGGCTTCAGGCTCCAGTTCACCACCACGGGCGGAATCCGATCCTGATTCATCATCAGTTTGTTCCAAATCTTGACCAGGCTGTCTTCGCGGTCTTCGCCAACGAAGAAACGCACCGTCACCATGGCCTGATTTTCTTGGGAAGCAGAATAGACGTATTCGACGCCATCCACTTCACGCAACATGGATTCCAGCGGCGTGGCGACCAGTTTCTCGACTTCTTCGGCGGAAGCGCCGGGGGCGGAAATCAGTATGTCCGCGACCGGCACGACAATCTGTGGTTCCTCCTCACGCGGCGTCAGCACCAGGGCCGCGAAACCGGCAAGAAAGGAGGCGATCAGCAGGAGTAACGAGAGTTTTGAGGTGATGAACAGATGAACGATGCGCGAGGTAAACCCGCGCTCCGCGTTTTGCAGCGTTTCGCTCATCAGCGGTCTCCCTCAATGTGTACGGTATCGCCCTCGCTCAGGCCCGACAGTATTTCGACAGCATCACCCAGCCGCTTGCCGGTTCGAACATGGCGGAGCCGGGTCTGGCCGTCGACGACCAGGCGAACACTTTCCAGTTGGCCGATCCGGGTGAC
>SXQV01000002.1 GCA_005792805.1 Methylococcaceae bacterium
AGTGCCGGCCGCTCATTACACCTGCGGTGGCATCCTGACCGACCACAAGGCGTGTACTGATCTACCCGGCCTTCTCGCTATTGGCGAGGCGGCCTGTACCGGACTCCACGGCGCCAACCGCATGGCCAGTAACTCGCTGCTGGAATGCCTGGTGTTTGCCAAGCAGGCCGCCGAACGCATTCTGTCAACCCTGGATGAACGCCCCATTCCGCCGGAACTTCCCGACTGGGATGAATCGCAAGTCACCGATTCAGATGAGGACGTGGTGGTTGCACATAACTGGGACGAGATCCGTCGCTTCATGTGGGACTATGTCGGCATCGTTCGCTCCGATAAACGACTGCAGCGGGCCCTGCGCCGAGTGGAGCTACTGAAGCAGGAAATCAGCGATTATTATGGAAACTTCCGCGTGACTAATGACCTGCTCGAGTTGCGCAACCTGGCGATTGTGGCCGAACTGATCATCCGCTCCGCCCTGCTGCGGAAGGAAAGCCGTGGGCTGCACTTCACTCTGGATCACCCGGAGATGGATGTCAGTCAGCCACCACGCAACACCGTGCTGCATCCAAAAAACCACTGACCGCGACCCGTCATATCCTCATGCCGACGAGCTTACCCTCGACCATGAAAGCCATCATCATCGAGGCCCCGGGAGATGCGTCTGTTCTTGCGCTGATTGACCGCCCTATCCCGTCCCCCGGCACGGGAGAAGTCCTGATCCAAGTGATGGCGGCTGGCGTCAACCGGCCGGATCTCATGCAGCGCCGTGGACTCTATCCCCCGCCGCCGGGTGCCTCCGACATTCCTGGGCTGGAAATTGCCGGCCGGGTCGTAGCGATCGATGGATCGGTTAAAGACATCATGTTGGGCGATAAGGTTTGCGCCCTGGTGACAGGGGGCGGGTACGCCGAATATTGCCTGGCGGCGGCGGAACTGTGTCTGCCCATTCCAGAAAATCTGAGCTTCGCAGAGGCCGCTACCCTTCCTGAAGCCTTGTTCACGGTATGGTCCAACGTCTTTGAACGCAGTCATCTGCAGGCGGGTGAAACCCTGTTGGTGCATGGCGGCACCAGCGGCATTGGCACCACAGCCATCATGCTGGCAAAGCTTTTTGGTGCCAGGGTACTGGCGACCGCCGGCAACGCTGAAAAGTGCCATGTCTGCTCGGCATTGGGCGCCGAGGCCATCGATTACCAGCAAGCTGACTTTAGGGATCGCGTGATGGAGTTGACCGGGGGCACTGGGGTCGATGTGATTCTGGATATCGTCGGCGGGCCCTACCTCGCCCGTCACCTCGACGCTCTGGCTCCGGATGGCCGTTTGGCCATCATTGCCGTACAAGGTGGCTCAAAAACCGAGATCAATCTCTTGCCTATTCTGCTTAAAAGATTGACCCTGACCGGATCCACACTCCGTCCGCAGCGCCTCACTGAGAAATCCCGGCTGGCCCGTGCGATCCGCGAGAAGGTCTGGCCTTGGGTGGCATCCGGGCATCTGCGACCCCTGATTGACTCAATCTTTCCCTTGAAGGAAGCCGCGAAAGCACATGAACGCATGGAAAGCAGCCAGCATATCGGCAAAATCGCCCTGACCCTGGAACACAGACCATGCTGATCAAACCAAGCATTGCCTCCCTTCTGGCTTTCTTGTTGATGGCGCCACTCACCCAAGCGGATTTGGCGAAAGGACTGGACGCCGTCACCGCAGGGCATTGGTCTGCGGCGCTAGCCGAGTTCAAACCTCTGGCCAATAAAGGCGATCCGAATGCCCAGGTCAACCTTGGCAATCTTTACATGCGTGGTCTGGGCGTGGAGCAGAACTACGGCACGGCCTACGCCTGGTATGAAAAAGCCGCCCACCAGGGACATTCAACAGCGCAAAACAAGCTGGCCGTCATGCTCTATTACGGCCTTGGCATGAAGGAGAATCATGCCGAGGCGGCACAGTGGTTCTTGAAAGCCGCCGAAACAGGTGACGCCGCCGCCGCCATGGTGATGGCGGAACTTTACGACAAGGGCGACGGGGTACCGGCCAGCAAAGTCAACGCTTATGTCTGGTCCTCGATCGCCGCCGATCTTGGCAAGCAGGAAGCGCTGGATCAGCGGGTTCATCTAACCAATGAACTGTCACCCACCGACCTCAATACCGCACTGACCCATTTAAATGTCTGGCGCGAAGAACACGGCATGGACCGATCCGACCCCACCCGCACGCAGGCCGAACCCGCGAGCAGCAGGAAGAAAATTCGGCCTGCCCGGTCTCCGAAGCAAAAGTCAGAGAAAAAACCAGAACCCTGAATCCGGCAATGCCTTGGGAAACCTGAACTCAGCGACCGAAATGGCAGACGTAATCCAGAAGCTCCAGGGTTTCGATATCGAAGGCGCTATGACCCGGCACATTGAACGACTGACCCGGTCCGTATTCCTTCCATTCCGATTCACCGGCCAGGCGGACACGACAACGGCCACTCACGACTTCCATGACCTCTGGCGCGGCGGTATTGAATGTCAGGCTTGAGGGAAATATCACCCCTAGGGTTTTGCGGATACCGTCATCAAACAACACAGTGTGGCTGACACACTTGCCATCGAAATAGACGTTCGATTTTTTTAGAACACTGACTTTGTCGAACTGGGACATGGTGACCTCAAATTGAATGAAAACGCGACATTTGTTACTGGAGGGGCTCAAATCAACAGAACTAGCAGTGCCAGAACAAGCAGCCCACCCAGAATTCGGTAAGGCCAGGCCAATTCGGCCCAAGCCAGTTTGACCTCGGTCACCCGGATGTGGAACCAGCGCCTGACTCGCAGCCAAACCTTGGCCCTCGCCCACCGCCAGCCCCACCGGGCCACAAAGAAAATCAGCGCCAGTTTCAGCGGCGTCAACCCGATTGCTGTGGCAATTTCCGAATAACGATCAGCCTCATGTGGAAAGTGGTTCTTTAGCCAATCTTCCAGAAGATCTTCCAGCACCTCCTCCGGGGCCTCGATCAGCACGAGCCAAATGTTCTCCAAGACATCAAACAACAGCGTGAAAATATTCATGCCCAACTCAAGGAAGACTTCCCACAGCGCAATCAACGCAATGAAGCTGCCACCGAACCACAACAGTGGCTTCCAGCTGGGCTGAATGTCTTGTAACGGAATTGAATCAGGCTCGACTGAGTTGCGATCATCGTTCAAATCGGGCTGAGGCATCATTTAATAACCGGATCGTTGCGAGGGTTTAAAGGCCGTTGAGATTAACGGTGAACAGGCTCACAGACAAGTCTTGAAACAGCCATGGGTACTCATCTACGACTAGGTCGGAGAGACTTTCACCTGTCGCAACTATGATATAGTTCGTCGGCAAAAATGGGGCCAACCAACTTGATTGTGACCCTTCCTTGATTCAGGGAACCGCAACAACCCCCGGCAGCACATTCAACATCGAAGACGCTCAAAAGCCCCCGACCCATAAAAAACATTCGAGAGCTTCATGGAAATCAAAGAGTGGCTGCAGGTCTGGCAGTTTGAACACAACCCCTTCGTCATCTTTGACGCTGACCGTGACCCGTACCTCTCGACTTCAATGGTGGAGAACACGTCACTGCGATCCGTTCTCCTGCACATCGACAAACCCACCCCCTACGTCATTTTTGCAATACGCGGCGCGGGTAAATCGTCGATGCGCATCGACACGGAGCGCTACCTGGATGACTACCGTGACCAAGTCCTCGTTATTTCCTACGTGGAATTCAACGAATTGCTCGCCGAAGTGGCGCGGCCACGCCATCTACCCCTTGGGTATGCCGCAGACAAATCGGCCCTGACCCGGTTTTTCAAGCGTAAAAAACAAATTCCGATCAACCGCGACCCGCGGATCACACTGGATGACCACCTCGACTACATCCTTAAGCTTGGTATCGAGGAGCTCTGGCGAACCATCGTTGATACGCCACGAGAGGATCTCCTCAAAAACAACCGCGAAATCGCCGAGAAGTTTCTCCTGCTCTCGGCTTTGTACTACACGCCGAATGATCTCTCCAGCAAAATCAGCACCTTGCGGCGAATCATGTTGATCGCAGGATACGAGAGAAAAGCCCCCTTTTTCCTAAAAAAACAGGCCAGATTTTTGGCAGGGGAAATTTACCAGAACATTCGCGGCGTTCCTGTCTCCCTGGAAGGCATGGTGAAGACCATCCAGGGAATAGGCGTGGGGCTGTTTGAGTTTCATGGCATCCCCAGAAACACTGAAAACAGGTTCACCCTGTTCAAGATTTTCATGGATCTGGTCCGTTACTTCGGCCTTGCCGGGGTATACCTGCTGGTTGATCGGGTCGATGAACCAACCAGCATCAAGGGCGACCCCGAGAAGATGCGCGAACTGGTCACACCCATACTGAACGACCAGCTTTTCCAGATCGATCATCTGGGCATCATCATGTTCTTGCCCTACGAACTTCACGATCTAAAGAAGTACTACCGCAGTGACAGAATCAAGACGATCTCGTCGATCAACTGGTCGCCCGACAACATGATCCGGCTGATCGAGAAACGCATGAACGTCGGTCGCAAACCGGGTAGCCCCCCGATTCACATTTCCGACATTTTTGAGGACGAAGGCGAGAGCAAAGCCAACTTCATTGTGCGGCAGTTGACTCCACGCAATGCTTTCCGACTGTTGAGCATTATGCTAGAGGAGCATTGCCAGACAGTGATTTACGGCGTCAAGATTTCGACCGAGGTGTATGAAGCCGCCGTCCAGCGTTATCTCATCGAAAAAGAAGGGTACTGACGAACCTAAAATGGCGCAAGCTCAGCGACTCGCCCACCATAGGCGAAGTCGCAAGCCAAGTTCCGAGGTATAACCCGTGGTGGCAAAACGGATGCTGCCCTCCCGGTCTAAAACGAAGGTGGCCGGAACTCCCCTGACGCCATAAGTCCTGGCTACGCTTCCATCCGCGTCGACCAGCGTCGGCACATGAAATGGTCGGCCAATCATGTAATCCCTGACTGTCACTACATCACCCGATTGCATCGCCACGGTGATCATCGGAGTATCGCCGGCTAAGGAAAGTACCGTTGACTGCATAGCCTTGCAGATACCACACCAACTGGCCCAAAAATAAACAATGGCGGGCTTGGGTAGTGATTGCAACCCGGCAAAGGATTCACCGCTGACCGTGTGACGCCCCGCACGTCGGGCGCCCTGCCTGTGTCCATGACACTGCGGTTCACAAATACTTGGGCCACGAATCACCGCAACAACCGGTAACCAGCCCACCAGGGATTTGGCTATTTGAGACAACTTCAGCATATCAGGCAAATCGTCGCAGAAGTTCGCCGCCCTGGAACTTCAGCCATTGGCGCTCGTGACGCCAATCCGGCAAGTGCTGGGATACCAGATCCCAGTAATCACGTGAATGATTCCGGTGACGGATATGGCAAATCTCATGCACAACCACGTACTCGAGTACGGAGGGTGGCGTGAACGCGAGCAGCCAGTTGAGGTTGATATCGTTCTGCGGACCACAGCTTCCCCATCGCGTTTTCATGCGTTTGATCCGAATCTCGCGGGGCCGCAAACCAGACATTAACCCATGCTGTTGAGCCAGCCGGCCGGCCTCCACACGCATCCACTGTTTGACCCAAACAAACAGTGCGGAACGGATTTGTTGGTCTACGGAAATCGAACTGATTGGGGGCACTAAAATCTCAAACGACCCGTCCTGCATCCGTTTTATTTTCAGTCGGCTTCCAGCATGCTCATAAACAATCAAGGGTACATCACGCCCCTGGAATGGCACCTGACTCCCTGAGCCCAGAGGCGCTGAGCCTGGCTTATCCTGCCCTCGGACCTCGGTCAGTTTGCGTTCGGCCCACTCACAATGCTGACTGAGGAACCCCATTGCTTCGGACTCGCTCACATGAGGCGGCAGCACCAACTCAATGCCCGCCGGCTTGACCACCAAGCGGACACGCCTGGCACGCTGACTCCACCGAATGGAGACATTCTGCAAACCGCCGCTCACTCCGATCAGGCCCTGAGAATACCCAACACTTCCAACTCCTTATCCCCCACGGGTCGCCTCCAGGTCACTACATCACCCACCCGGGAATTCATGAGGGCATTGGCAAGTGGCGAAACCCAGCTAATCCGGCCATGTGCCACATCTGCTTCGTCCTCGCCGACGATAACGAAACTGACCCGCTTGCCCTCCTTATCCACGACCTCCACTGCCGCGCCAAAGTGTACCTTGTCCAGTGGCTGTTCTTCGGGTTCAACCAAAACAGCGCGCTTGACGCGCTCATTGAAGTAGAAGAGCTCCCGCCCCAACTCGCGTACGGTCTGCTGACTGGATAGATCCTCCTTACCCATCAAGGCATTGCGCGCCTCGGCCAAAGCTCGAACCTTGTCCTGAAGCAAACGCAAACCCCTGGGGGTAACGTAGTTGACATGCGAACTTTGTGGCCTGACCGGCACCGCATTGTCGTCCTGATCGTCAAGTTCCTTTACAAAAGCACGACTCATAAATTCATCTCGAATAATACGGGGGCTAAGGCAAGGCCAGCATCTGCGCTGCAAGTCGGGCAAGCTCTACCGACCCATCTCGATCTCCCAGTTTGTCACGGATTGCCAGTAACGCATTCCGTGCATTCTCCGCATAAGTTTTATCATGGAGTATCCGACTGATTTCTCCAGCAATGTTTGTCGAGATCGCCTCATGCTGGATAAATTCCCGGACCACCGGTTTTTCGGCCAGAATGTTCGGCAAGCCAATGAACGGAACCTTGACCAGTAGACGTCCTAACCAATAGCTGAGGGGGGCAAGGCGGTACACGATGACCATGGGAATCCCTAGCAATGCTATCTCAAGCGTTGCGGTGCCCGACACGGTAATAACGCTATCGCAACATTGAAGGGCATCGTAATCCTGCCCCCGAATCACTGTGAGGTTGAGATCGGTTACGCTGGCCAGCGCTTCGGCGATCGCTGTATCGGGCACCGAGGCGGCCTGAAACAACAAGAATTGGGCGCTCGGAAACTCTCTACTCAGTCGCTGTGCGGATTCCAGAATTACCGGCATCAACCGTTTGATTTCATTGGCGCGGCTTCCGGGAAGCAACCCGATGACAGGGTTCACTCCAGTGTCTCTGGGCTGGGTTGTTGACAAACCTGCCAGGCCATATTTCGCAAAGGCCTTCACTTTGCTCAGACAGGGCTTCACCTTGCCGGCTAACGGGTGTCCCACATAGGTGGCCGGGACGCCATAGGCCTCGTAATACGGTAATTCAAAAGGAAAGATGACCGCCATATGGTCGATGATGCGACCATAGCTCTTGACCCGGCCAGGTCGCCACGCCCAGACCTGAGGGCTCACATAAAAGAGGACCTTGATTCCGCACGCCTTGGCTGCTTTGGCCAGACGAAAATTGAATTCCTTGTAATCCACGCAGATCAGCAGATCCGGCTTGCGCTCGCAGGCCGTTTCCTGCATAAGCTTAAGCGCTCCGCGAATCTCGCCATAGTGGCGGGCAATCTCTGCAAGACCGATAACCCCGATACCGGAAGAGTCAAAGCAAAGTTCAATGCCGGCTGCACGCATCGCCGCCGAGCCCATGCCAATTCCCTTCACATCGGGGATGAGATTCTGAAGCTCCCGAAACAAAGCGGCCGCATGCTGATCGCCGGAAGCCTCCCCGGCGGAGAGCATCACTAAAGGAGGTGTTTTAGCCATTAAGTGCGGCGTGAATCACCTCGACAATGCGACGAATATCGGCTTCCTCCAACTCTGGATAAATGGGCAGCGAGAAACAACGCGCCGCCACCGATTCAGTGACCGGCAGAGACAACCCCGCGCAAACATCAGCAAAGACGTTCTGTTGGTGGAGGGGCACAGGATAATAAACAGCAGAGGAAATTCCGGCCTTCTGTAAGGCATCCATGACGGCTTCCCGACGATCACAGAGCAGGGTGTACTGGTGATAAACGTGAACCCCCAAGCCGTCTTCAAAAGGCGTTTGCACCGGCAGATCGGCCATCAGCCTGGAATAGCTGTGCGCCACACGACGGCGCTCGCGATTGAACTCGTCGATATAACGTAGTTTGACTCGCAGAATCGCCGCCTGAATTTCATCCAGACGACTGTTGTAACCAATCACATCATGGTAGTAGCGAATCTCGGAACCGTGGTTGCGGAGCATCCTTACTTTGGCTGCTACCTCATCCGACGAAGTCGCCACCAGCCCACCATCGCCATAGCAACCAAGGTTCTTGCTGGGAAAAAAGCTGTAGCCCGCACTGATGCCCAGACTGCCGCTCTGACGGCCATTGATGCTGGCACCAAAAGACTGGGCGCAGTCCTCAATCAGGAGAAGACCCCGAGCATCACACAGGGCGGATATACGCACCATATCGACCGGCTGCCCAAACAGATGCACAGGCATGACCGACCGGGTTTTGTCCGTAATCGCCGCATCAATGGCCTCCGGGTCAATATTGAACGTCTTAGGATCAATATCGACAAAGACCGGCGTGGCACCCACATAACGAATAGCCTCGGCCGTGGCAATAAAGGTGAATGGCGAGGTAATAACTTCATCACCGGGTCCAACACCGGATGCCAGCAGGGCAAGATGCAAGGCATCCGTCCCCGAGGCACAACCAATAGTATGCTTCACCCCCAGATAGGCTGCCGCCTCCTCTTCAAACGCCTTAACATTCGGCCCCAGGATAAAGGCCGTGTTTTCCAGAACTTCCGCCACACCCCGGTCGATTTCGTCCTTGAGCCGGAGATATTGGGTTTTCAAATCAACCATGGGGATCATGCAGCGTCCTCTCCCTTCCCTTTGATCAGGCAGTTTTTAGTAAGCGGGTAATTTCAGTCGCTGTGGCCAGGGCTCTTCGACCGGCCACTCCGGAGACCAAGGGCTCTTTCCCTTCGCGTATGCATTCGACAAAATGTTTGATTTCTTCCATTAGAGCATCGCCGTTTTCAAAGACGGATTCCTCACTGAGAATCTCCGGCACCCCCGGAAACATCTCTCGTTCGCCCTTGCGATACTGGGCCAACACTCGATTCTGAAAGTCGACGGAAATATAACGATTGGGCATGAACATGCGCATCTTGCGCTCGACCTTTAAGCTGGCGCGACTGGCTGTCACATTGGCCACTGAACCATTACGGAAGGTCAAGCGGGCGTTGGCAATATCCGTATCCGACGTCAGCACAGTCACGCCTTTGGCATCGATCCGCTCCACTTCGGAGTCCACAATGTCAAGGATGATATCAATATCGTGGATCATGAGATCCAGCACTACGCTGACATCATTCGCCCGTGGATTGAATGGGGCAAGGCGATGCGACTCAATGAAAAGCGGCTTTTCGCGAACCAGATCCAGCCCCAGAAGCGCCGCGTTGAACCGCTCCAAGTGCCCCACCATCAGGCGGCGATCGTGTTGCCTTGCGAGATCAATCAATTCATCAGCCTCTTCCACCGTGACAGTGATTGGCTTCTCGACCAAAACATGGGCACCGGCCGCCAGAAAGTCGCGGGCCACCTCAAAATGGAGACTGGTGGGTACCACGATACTGACAGCGTCTACCTTGCCGAGGAGTTCCCGGTAATCCGTCACGGCTCTGGTGCGGTTTTTCTCCGCCACACTCTGAGCCGCCTCAAGATTACTGTCGACCACGGCCACCAGATCACACCCATCCAGGGCGGCATATTTTTCAGCATGGAACTTGCCTAGGTAGCCCGTCCCTACGACAGCACAAGTAATTGCGTTCAATGCGTAAATTCCTCCACGAACCGGGCCATTATCATTCGTCAATCCTCCGAACGGCCACTTCGGACTTCGATAAAACCCAATAAACCGCCACGGCGTGAATCGGCATTCAACCATTCACGCAGATAATTCACTTCGGGCGTACCCGGCAGCGCCTCAAGACTTTGTTTGGCCCTAACCAGACGAAAGGCGGCAGAAACGGCCTTTAACCGCTCCCCATCAACACCGGCACGCCGCATACCCACCAGATTGAGGCGATAATGTTTACCAGGCCGCCCACCTACCATGGTGAAGGGCAACACATCTTTGTTGATACCGGCCAACCCCTGAAGTATGGCAAAGCTGCCAATGCGGCAAAATTGGTGGATCATCACACCACCGCCAAAGAACACGCGATCTCCTACCTGGGCGTGTCCACCGAGCGTCGCACCACTCGCAAGAATATTGCCATCCCCTAACAGGGAATCATGCCCGACATGGGTGCTATTCATGAAATAGTTCCCGGAACCCACCTGTGTCGCCCCCCCCGCCTTGGTAGCTCGGCTGATCGTCACTCCCTCGCGAAACACGTTGTCATCACCGATATCGAGTCGGGTAACGGTAGCGGAATCGAAGGCAAGATCCTGAGGCAGTCCGCCCAGAATCGCCGTAGGATGGATACGATTGTTACGGCCCATATAAACATGGGGACGAATGACGGCATGGGCTTCGATAACGCAGCCCTCCCCGATACGGCCCGGTCCCTCGATCACCGCGAACGCACCAACGGAGACATTTTCGGCCAAATCAACATCTGGAGAAATTACAGCTGTGGAATGAATCATAGTATTCATGGGACCATCAGAACTCGAAAAATCAACCGCGAGGATGGCATCGAGAATGAAGTTCTTTCAGCCGTTCCTGAGCCACGTGAGTATAAATCTGCGTACTGGACAAATCGCTGTGCCCGAGCAATAACTGCACTACACGCAGATCCGCCCCGTGATTCAGCAAATGAGTAGCAAACGCATGCCTGAGCGTGTGGGGGGAAAGCGGCTTGTGTATACCCGCAAGCCCTGCATACCGCTTGATAATGTACCAAAACGCTTGGCGCGTCATGGCGGAACCTCTTGCCGTCACAAACAGGTCGTCGCTATTACCGGTGCCCAGCAAGGCCGTTCGAGCCGTGCTGGAGTAACGTCCGATCCATTCCTCGGCCAATTCACCCAAGGGTACGAGACGATCCTTGCTGCCTTTACCGACCACACGCACCACTCCCTGACGAAGATTGACCTGGCTCAATTTCAGCCCGACCAATTCGCTGACCCGCAGACCCGTGGCATAGAGTACCTCTAACATTGCCCGATCCCTGCAGCCCAGAACATCCTCTGTGTCCGCCGCATTCAGCAGCGCTACGACGTCCGATTCGGTCAAGCTCGCGGGTAACGGTCGCCCTATCCGGGGTGATTCTATCCTGAGCGTGGGATCATCCACCAAGCACCCCTCCCGCATCAAATATCGAAAAAATTTCCGCATACTGGAAACCAGGCGCGCCATGCTGCGATTGCTGGCTTGTTGCCGGTATTTTGTAGCGAGGTAGACTTCAATATCTTCCGCTTGAGTCTCAAGGACACTCCGACCGCGCGCTCCGGCCATCCACGCCAGAAAGTGCTGAAGATCACTGGCATAGGCTTTTTGGGTATTCAGACTCAGGCCTTCTTCCACCCAGAGCGCATCAGTAAACCGCTGAATGAGAAGGCCGTCAGACTGAGCTGTCACGATCTTCACCCAGAAAATAGCCCTCGTGACCAAGCAACCAACGCTTTATTTCCAACATCGGGCCGTCGGTTTTTCCGCAGTATCCACCAAGTCCACGAGCAGAGACGACACGATGACAAGGAATGATGATGGGAAAACGATTTGACTTGCAGGCTGACGCCACCGCTCTTGGCCCGCTTCGCACACACTTTGCCAGCTCACCATAGCTTAACGTCCGGCCAGCAGGGATTTGCCTCAACACCTGCCAAACCCCTTGCTGGAACGGCGTGCCTTGAGACCTCAGCGGCAAGACAAACTGGACCGATGGATCGTCAAGGTAGCGAAGAATCTGCTCTACCGCTTCCTTGAGCAGCCCGTTACCCAATACCTGCTTTCTTTGAGCAACCTCTGCCCCAGCGGGTAGAACCTCAATATCGAGGAGAACTCCACCGGAAGCGGAGAGTTGGATTTCACCAAACGGCGTGGCCACGAAAGCAATTTCACGCTCATACGCCTGATTAGCGAGGCGGCAATCCACTAGAAGCTTCAAAACGGAAAAAGGCAGCGATTGCTGCCCTTTTCCTGAAATTCATCACACACAGGCGCAGCGGCGCCGATGGACTAAATTTTTTCCTTGATACGCGCCGCCTTACCTGTCAGGTCACGTAGGTAATAAAGCTTGGCCCGGCGCACGTCACCACGACGCTTGACCTGTACCTCTTGTACTTGTGGGCTGTATGTCTGGAACACACGCTCGACGCCCTCACCATGAGAAATCTTTCGCACAGTGAAAGCAGAGTGATAACCGCGATTCCGCTTTGCTATCACTACGCCCTCGTATGCCTGAAGTCGTTCGCGAGCACCTTCTTTCACTTTGACTTGAACGACAACGGTGTCGCCCGGAGCAAAAGCAGGGATGGTCTTACCGCTCATCCATTCTTTTTCAATCTGCTGAATAATGTTTGACATCGTGTTTCTCTTTAATCTCAATTCTTTTCTACGTCCACCAAAATCTCATTCTGTAACTCATCAAGCAACGCCTGCTGCTCAGGATCTGGCGTCATCCTTTCAATGAGGTCAGGTCGCCTCAAGCGAGTCCGATTAAGAGATTGCCGCAATCGCCAACGCCTTATCGATTCGTGATTCCCCGACTGCAAAACCTGCGGCACCTCCCGACCATCCACACACTCCGGGCGCGTGTAGTGAGGGCAGTCTAGCAGGCCCGTCATATGCGAATCCTGCTCCGCAGACTCGGCGTGCCCCAGAACCCCGGGAATCAACCTTGCCACCGCGTCAAAAAGCACCAAAGCCGCTAATTCACCGCCACTGAGAACGTAGTCACCTATAGACCACTCCTCGTCAATCTCGGCCTCCACGAGACGTTCATCAATGCCCTCGTAGCGCCCTGCCACCAGGATCAATCGTGGCAGCTTTGAAAACTCAATCACGGCCTGCTGATTCAGCAGGCGTCCTTGCGGGCTTAGATAAATTGTCTTCGCCGGCAACAGAGAGTCAGACCTAGCCGCCCGGATGGCATCACGCAGAGGCTCAACCTTCATCACCATGCCAGGACCCCCGCCATAAGGGCGATCATCCACCGTACGATATTTGTCGGCGGCATATTGCCTGGGATCCCATGTTCTGAGGTCGACCAGGCCACGGTCTACCGCTCTTCCCGTTACACCCTCAGCTGAACCTCGCTGGATCAACTCGGGAAAGAGAGTGACAACGTCAAATCGCATCCCCCGTCTAAAACTCCGGATCCCAGTCTACCGTCAGGCATCCCTTACCAAGATCAACTTCTTTGACAAAGTCACCCAGCACAAATGGAATCAACCTATCGCTGTCACCCCTGACATCCAATACATCATTTGCGCCCGTCTCAAGCAATCCTCTGACTTTACCCAGAGAAACACCGGAAACCGTCAACACTTCAAGACCGATCAGGTCATGCCAATAGTAAATCCCTGGAGCGGCCGCGGGGAAACACTCACGGGGAACCGAAATTCGAGCGCCTCGTAGCGAGACGGCCTGATCCCTGTCCTCGACCCCTTCCAGGTGAGCCACCACAGCAACCCCCTGTGCGCGGCCCTCAATTACCTTGACATCACGAGCCACTCCCAACGACTCCAGAGTCCAAGGAGCGTAATGCAGGATGTTTACAGGAGGTTCTGTAAAAGATCGGATCTTGACCCAGCCAAGAACTCCGAATGCACCAACGACCTCACCAACCTCAACCGAGGCGGACACAAAACCCGCCCAGCAAGCAGAATTTAGGCGGCAACGACCGCACTGCTCTTACGAAATTCCTTCAGAAGACTCGTTACACGATCAGTGGTTTGTGCACCATGACCCAGCCA
>SXQV01000213.1 GCA_005792805.1 Methylococcaceae bacterium
AGAAAATCCGCAGGGTCGCCCCGGACAGGCCTGGCATCGCCGCGAGCCAGAACAGCTGATTGGTGTCATAGGGGAAGCCGGCACCCGGCAGGTTGATGACCACCACACTCCAGACCATCCAGACCGCGAAGGACAGCAGCAGGGAGGAGATGGAAATCCACAGGTTGCGCCGGGCGACCGGCTTGCCGGTCGTCTCCCAGAAGGCCGCGTTCTCCGGCTCCCATTCGGTCAGCAGCCGGGGTGCCGGATGCGGGAGGTGCGGGAGATCCGGCAGGTACTGGGCGATAGCGGCCAGACCGTGGAGGAGCTTGCGTTCGGTGTGCTGGATGGCGAAGTGCATCCAGACCAGCGCAATGATGGCCACGACGAACAACAGCATGAAGCAGCTGCTCCAGATGCCGATCACGTCGTTCAGCATGCCGAAGGTCAGCGGTAACAGAAAGCCGCCCAGCCCGCCGATCATGCCCACCACGCCGCCGACCGAGCCGACGTTATCCGGATAGTACACCGCGATATGCTTGTAGACGGCGGCCTTGCCCAAAGACATGAACACGCCGAGCACGAAAATCAGCGCGATGAACCCGGCTGGCCCGATCGCCAGGGTGAAGGCCATGGGGCCATGCACCCCATGGACCACATAATCGGTGGGCGGGTAGGACAACAGGAAGGTAATGATGGCCGACATGCCGAGGGTCCAGTACATGACGGTCCGTGCGCCGATCCGGTCGGACAGCCAGCCGCCGAAGGCGCGGAACAGGCTGCCGGGGATGGAATACATCGCGCCCAGCATACCGGCGGTCTTGATGTCCATTGCGTAGGCACCCATCAGATAGCGCGGCAACCACAACGCCAGGGCGACAAAGCCGCCGAACACGAAGAAATAGTAGAGACAGAAGCGCCAGACCTGAATGTCCTTCAGTGGCAGCAACTGATCGAAAAATGGGGTCGCGGCCCCGCCCTGCTCCCGCCGGTTGCGCAGGACCGGGTCGTCCTCCGCCGCGAACCAGAACACTATGCCCATCACGGCGATGACAGCGGCCCAGATCAAGGCCACGGTGCGCCACCCGTAAGCCACCAGAATAAATGGCGCGACGAACTTGGTCAGCGCCGCGCCGACATTGCCGACGCCGAAGATGCCTAGCGCGAATCCCTGCTGCCCGGCAGAAAACCAGCGCGAGACATAAGCGATGCCGACCGCGAACGAACCGCCCGCGATGCCGACGCCCAGAGCGGCAACCAGATAGCCGGTGTAGGTGTCGGCGCAGGTCAGCAGGAACGTCGCCAACGCGGCCGAGAGCATCAGCGCGGAGTAAAGCAGCCGGCCGCCGTACTGGTCAGTCCAGACACCCAGAGCCAGCCGGATCAGCGAACCGGTCAGAATGGGCGTGCCGGCCAGCAAGCCGAATTCGGTTTCGCTCAAACCCAGTTCCTTCTGGATTTGTACGCCGATGATGGAAAAGATCGTCCAGACCGCGAAACAGAGGGTAAAGGCGACGGTGCTGAGCACCAGTGCGCGCTGTTGACGCCCGGGGGCGACGTTAATGTTCACGACTTAGGAAGCCTCTAAAAATTCGCATTTACCCGCTCGTCGCTTGCTGGCCACATTTCAGCTATTCCATGGCCGCCCAAGCGTGTTTTTGACTGCCCGAAGCTTATACAGTAACCATGTTAATTTTGGTGTATTTAGTCTCGTTCTCCTCATGGCGAGGGGCGGGATGGACGGTGAAGGCATCGGCGTAAATCTCGTTCAACGCCGCTCCGGCCAGATAGGCCCTGATCTGGGCTTGCTGAACCATCTCCGGATGACCGCAGAGAAACACCCGCCAGCCCTTGAGATCTGCCTGTTCGGTCAGCGCCACGTCGTCGGCCCGGCCCGCCACCTGCCCGGCGGCTGCGGCGGCGCCGGAGACGCAGGGCACATAGTCGAACTGGGGATAGGCTGCGGCCAGGTCGCGCAGTTCTCCGGTCAGGTAAAGCCCGTCCTGATCGCGGCTGCCATGGAATAGCCGGATAGGGCCTGTGTGACCGCGAGCCAGCGCATCGCGGAGAATGCCAAAGAGCGGTGCGAGGCCTGTACCCGTGCCGATCAATAGCAGTGGCTGCTCAGGAAGACCGGGCACATAAAAGCAGTGGCCGGCGGGCCCACGGACGCCGACGGTATCGCCAACGCGCAATTCCTCGTGTATCCAGCCACTGATCTTCCCTCCAGGCAGGCGGCGGACATGCAGCTGTATCCGCTCGTCATGACCGGGCACACTGGCGATGGAATAGCTGCGGCCCAGGTATTCGTCCCGAAACAGCTGAATGAACTGACCTGGCCGGTAGTCCAGCGCCGTATGTGCCTCCAGTGAAACCTGAAGGATCTCGTCGTTGAGCGGCCTGAGTTCATGGACGGTTGCCGGGATCGTAGCCTCGCCGCCTGCCGGCAGGATTACCGTCAGGTCCTCGGTCGGCTGGCACACGCAGGGCAGGAAATAATTCTGTAGCCTGAGCGTGGGGCTGAGTTCTTTTTGTGCCTCCGGCGGCGGTGTGCCCTCGACCGCACGCATCAGGCAGGTCTGACAAACCCCGTTGCGGCAGCTGTGCGGTATCGCCACCCCGTTTTCGAGCAGGCTGTCCAGGACGGATTGCCCTGGTGCCAGCTCGTAACAGTGATGTTCATGCCGGATGGCGGCCATGCGGAAGACTGACTTTCCGGTGCGGCTGGATCAGCGGCCCAGCACATCCTCGCGGGTGCTTTCGGCGATGGCGATAACCTGCGCGACGAGGTTCTCGGCGACGCCCAGGTCACGCAGGGTGCTGCCCAGATGATCCAGCACGATATCGAAATGCTGGTCGTTCAAGCCCATCTGTACCAGCCGGGCGTGTCCGCGCCGCATGTCAAGGCCGGTGTAGTTGTGTGGGCCGCCAAAGGCCATGGTCAGGAAAGCTTTTTGCTTGGCGGCCTGTTGGGCCATGTCAACGCCAAAAAAGAAGGTGTTGATGCGGGCGTCGCCGACTACCTTGCGGTAGAAAATGTCGACAGCGGCATTCACGGCAGCTTCGCCGCCGAGTTGTGCGTAGAGTGATGTGTCCTGAGTGGCTTCGGTGGCGTCGGTCATGATGTGCTCCAAGTGTGTTTTAGTGATTTGCCCGCGAGCTGACCCCGGAGAGGTCGGGGATGGTGGCGGGTCGCAGCAATTAAAAGCAATAAGTGCGCCATTGACCCAAGGCGTGTCCGGAGTTTGTCGAAATCTGTAATTAAAACAGGTGGATGGGTTTCTCTGATGGGTTTTTGGCGAATCGGTCCAGGGTGTGGTGTGCGTCGCGGAGCTATGGCTGTTTGATGTCATAATGACGCCATCCCGGCCTGGCTTACTGTGGGCATTGTCTTGATGTCTGATTTGCAATTGATTTTGTTGGGCCTCTCCGGGTGGATTTTCTGGGTGTCAAAATGATCTCGCTGGAGTCGATATGACAGCAGCTGCCGGTTCTCATGGTCGGATAGACGAGTTGATTCGGACTGCCGTATTCAATTTGACGGCCGACCTCTCCATGAAAGAGCGGCATAATCGCTTTCTCGATCTTTTTTCTGCCGTGACCGGCAATCAGGCGTGTGCGCTGCTGCGATATCAGGAGGGGGCGCTTGTTCCCGCCGCCACCCGGGGTTTGTCACCGGAGGTGATGGGGCGGGCCTTCCGGCCAGAGGATCATCCGCGTCTGGCCGCCATTATTGCGGCGAAAACCCCGGTTCGTTTTCCGGCGGAAGACGCCCGGCCGGATCCTTACGATGGCCTCATGCTGGGAGACGAAAGCGCTCGCCTGCCGGTGCATGCGTGTCTCGGCTGTGCGCTCTATAACGAGACCACGCTCTTCGGCGTACTGACTGCCGACGCCTTGCAGCCGGGTTTGTTCGATAACGTCGAAGATCATGTCCTGCAGGTGTTTGCCGCCATTGCCACGGTCGCGTTGCGCAATGAAACCTACATCAACGCACTGGAAACGCTGGCCGAACATCGCGGGCAGGTTGCTGCCGAGCTGGTGAGCGAGGCGTTGCAGCGAAGCCGCCCTATTCTCGGTGAAAGCCCGGCGATGCAGGTGCTGGATCGGGAAATCGATATCGTTGCCCGGTCGGATTTGACGGTATTGCTGATGGGGGAGACCGGGGTAGGCAAGGAGGTACTGGCCCGCATCATTCATTCACGCTCGCTCCGTTCGCAGCAGCCGCTGGTGCATGTGAATTGCGCGGCGCTCCCGGAATCACTCGCCGAAAGCGAATTGTTCGGACATGTTCGGGGTGCTTTTACCGGTGCCAGCAGTGATCGTATTGGCAAGTTTGAATTGGCCGATGGTGGCACCCTGCTCCTGGACGAGGTCGGCGAACTGCCCCTGTCGATCCAGGCCAAGCTGTTGCGGGCGGTCCAGTTCGGCGAAATCCAGCGAGTCGGTTCTGATCGCAGTCACCGGGTTGATGTACGGATTATTGCCGCGACCAATCGGCTGCTGCCGGTGGAAGTCAGGGAGGGGCGATTCCGCGCCGACCTGTATCACCGGCTCAGCATGTATCCCTTGCAGGTGCCTCCTCTGCGTGAGCGGGTCGAGGATATCGCCATTCTTGCGGGACATTTTCTGGAGCAGTCTCGCGTCCGTCTCGGGCTCAGCCGTTTTTCCATGACGCCCGCGACCATCCGGTTATTACAGGACTATGCCTGGCCCGGTAATGTCCGCGAACTGGAGCATGTCATGTTGCGGGCAGCGCTGCGGGCGGCGGATGCCCGGGATGGTGCAGCGGTAGTGCAGCCCGTGCATCTCGACGGCTGGGGGCGGGCCAGTGATGTACCGCGTCATTGCATGCCGCTGGTACCGGAATCGATGGGCTCACTGGCGGCGAGGGTGGACTTGTTCCAGATCCAGCTGCTGCAATCCACGCTGGCCGAGGTAGGCGGCAATTGGGCGCAGGCTGCTCGCCAGCTCGGGGTTGATCGAGGCAATCTGCACCGGCTGGCAAGACGGTTGGGGCTGAAAGATTCCCGCTGAGGGCCGTTTCAGCCATTCACCAACACGGCCATCCCTGGCCGGTCTTTGCTCGCTTACTTGCTGAAGAGGCTTTTGCGGAGGGTATTCGATGCCTCGATGACGGCATCGGAAAGTTCGTCGGCGATGTCCATTTGTTGCAATGAGTCACGCAGGTGACTGAAGATCACGTCGAAATGCTGGTCCTTGAAGCCCTTGTCGAAAAACTGGGCAAAAGCCTGGTGCAAATCCGGCAGTTCGCCACCTTCCTCGCCTTCTTCGCGCAGTGCTACGGTCAGGAAGGACTTATGTTTCTCGCCCTGGTCGGCGCGGCTGACGCCAAACATGAAGTGATTGATGCGGGGGTCTGCCATCAGTTTGTCGGTCAGAATCTCGACCGCATTCCTGATGGCTTCATCGCCGCCCAGTTGTTCGCTCAGGGTGGCGGCAACGGTCGTCTCGGGTGCGAGCTGTTCGCTTGTGGCGGTTTGGGCGGGATGAGATTTGGCGCGAACTGGCTTGACCGGGGCTTCTTCAACCTTGATTTCGGTTTCTTCGCTCATGGGGTTCTCCTCGTTGGTTTTGATTGTTTTTATGCCGATACTCCTGGCGGAGTATGCCGGCCCGGGCTCATTCTAACTGCCTATGGCGCTGGGCAACGGCCATTTTTCCAGAATTTGGTGTATGGCTCCACTACTACTCTACTCTCCGGGCCTCGTTCTGTTTGGCGGTTAATAGAGATCGACCGGGTCGACATCGACCGACCAGCGAACTTTGCGGGCCAGTTCCCACCCGGACGCGGCGGGTATCAGGCGGTCGAGCAGGGCGTGAAGCGAGCTGCGCCGGTCTGACTGAAGCAGCAGTTGCCAGCGGTAGCGGTTGCCACGGCGCGCTAACGGCGCGGGCACCGGCCCCAGCACTAGGACTGTCGTCTCGCCGAGGCTGGCAGCGTGGGTGGCCACGTCATCCAAAAACCGCTGGGCCACGCGGCTATCCAGCGCATCCGCTCGCCACAGGGCTTGATGAGTGTATGGCGGCAGCCCTGCCGACTGCCGTTCCAGCAGGCAGGCACGGGCGAAATCCGGGTAGCCGTTCCGTACCAGCGGCAGTAGCAGCGGATGTCCCGGATGGCGGGTCTGGAGAATCACGGTGCCGGGTTTTTCCTCGCGGCCGGCACGGCCAGCTACCTGAATGATGAGCTGAGCGGTTCGCTCGCCTGCCCTGAAGTCGGTGCTGTAAAGCCCCGCGTCCACGTCCAGGATGCCGGCGAGGGTGACGCCCGGAAAATGATGGCCCTTGGCCAGCATCTGGGTGCCAATCAGAAGGTTGATGTGACCGGCGTGAATTTCCTTTAGTAATCGTTCCAGCGACCCTTTGCGCCGGGTGCTGTCGCGATCAATGCGGGCCACGCGCGCCTCCGGGAACAAATCGTTGAGCACGGCTTCGACCCGCTCCGTGCCTAGCCCCAACGGCTGAAGGGTGGTTTTGCCGCAGTCCGGGCAGGCCGCAGGAATCGGCTGCTCCAAGCCGCAATGGTGACAGCGCAGCCTTTGATCCCGGGCATGGATGACCAGATGCGTGTCGCAGTGCCGGCACGGCGCGACCCATCCGCAATCGTGGCAAATCAGGGTGGGGGCATAGCCTCGGCGGTTGACGAACAGCAGCGCCTGTTCGCCACGGGCCAGCGTGTCCTTTATGTGGCCCGCGAGTTGGGCGGAGATACCTTCATTCAGCCGCTGGGCGCGAATGTCCAGAACCTGAAAGCGCGGTTTGGCTGCATTCCCCGCCCGGTAAGGCAAGTCCAGCAAGCGATAGCGGCCCAGCTGGACGTTATGAAGGCTTTCCAGCGAAGGCGTGGCGGAGCCAAGCAGAATGGGGACATCCGCCAGCCGTGCCCGCATGACGGCCACATCCCGGGCCGAAAAGCGAAAACCCTCCTGCTGCTTAAACGAACTGTCATGTTCTTCGTCCAGAATGATGAGCCCTAGCGATTTGGCCGGCGTGAAGGCCGCCGAACGGGTGCCGAGCAGGATGGCAGATTCACCGCGCTGCATCGATAGCCAGGCCCGGCGCCGGACGCCATCGGCCAGGGCCGAGTGAAAGGTCGCGATGGGGGCGTTGAAACGGGCACGGAAACGAGCTTCCAGTTGTGGTGTCAGATTGATTTCAGGCAGCAGGATCATCACCTGTCCGCCCCGGGTCAGGACTTCCTGCGTCAGGCGGAGGTAAACCTCGGTTTTACCACTGCCGGTAACGCCTTCGAGCAGGAAGGCCTGATAGTTGCCCAGGGCCGCCGTGACGGTCGCGACGGCATGAGCCTGTCCGGCATTCAGCGTGAGCGGGGGGCAGGCCGAATCGCCGCCGATCTGGGGATGATGTGTTGCGGCAGGGTCGGGGGGGAAGGGTTTCTGAGCGGTTTCCCTCCAGTCGGCTAGCCCTTTACTGATCAGCGCTCGTGCCGGCCCGGAAAAGTCGGTTGCCGGAGTCACCAGATCATTGGCCGCGAGCCCGTTCGCGGATTGCTGCAAGCGGATGAACAGTTCCCGCTGGCGAGGCGCACGCCTGAGGTTGGCGAGAGTGTCTGGATGCGGAAACCCGGTGGCAAAAAGCCGGCGTCGCGTTTCTGGCTCTGCGGATTCGCCTTTGCGCAAGACCGCCGCGAGGGCCGCTGACATCGCCTCGCCAATCGGGTGATGGTAATAGTGGCTGGCCCATCGCATTAGCCGGAGATCAGTCCCGGAGAGCAGCGGGGTGGTATCGATGATCCGGCAGGCCTCGCGCAAGCGCTCCGGCGCAATGTCCGAGGTATCGGTGATTTCCAGCAGAATGCCCTGCTTGCGGCGGCGCCCGAAAGGCACCTCGACGCGCACGCCGGGGGTGACCGTCTCAAGTTTGGTCCCGGCAGGCGGCAGATAATCGAATAGCCGATGCATCGGAACCGGGACGGCGATCTTCAGCACGGTGGGCATAACGGTCAGCGGGATAAACAAAGTGGCCATGGCGGTTGTCCCGGACACCCTGTGGCTTGGGGCGATCTATCCACAAAGTCTGTGGATAAGTGTGTGGAAGCTTCGTGAAACATTGGCGTTTACAACTGTAATTGCTGGGGTTTCATTGGATTGACCAGGAATTGGACGCCATAACACGGTTTAATAAAATCAATAAGTTAGGCTGATTGCTGCGGGATGTGCCCGTCGTGAATCCGGTAAATTTCTACTTGACAGACAAATTTTATACACTGTGCATAACTCGACCATGAATCAATCGCTTAGCTCACAGAACAGGCACTGAAACCAAAAGAAGACCACCGGAGGAGAATCTATGGATATTTGTCAGCTACAGGTGTTGCGTACCGATGTCTCTGGCATGCCATTGGAGTGGCTGGGCTACCAAGAGGCTGCGAAACTCTACCACCTGGGCATGGTCGCTTATAGTTGCGGCACACTGCTCTATACGCTGCACGGCGGTACCAACGCGAAAAGCGGGCGGGTCAGCCAGATTGAAGTGAATTCCATCATCGCCACCACCCATCATCACAAGAAGGGATGCGGTGTTGACCTCCATTACGTTCCCCCGCTCAGTAATCCTGCGCTTTTCCGCCGCGACGACCATCTCTGCCTCTACTGCGGTTTTCAATTCCGGCACACGGAGCTGTCACGGGATCACGTCAAGCCGCTAAGTCAGGGCGGTGTTGATCTCTGGGGCAACGTTGTCACAGCCTGCAAGCGCTGCAATAACCACAAGGCCGGCAGAACGCCCGAGCAGGCCGGGATACAGCTGCTGGCCATTCCCTTCACACCCACCCATGCGGAATATGTCTACTTGCAGGGACGGCGGGTGCTCAGTGACCAGATGGAGTTTCTCAAGACCCACTTTCCGCGCAAGAGCCCGCTTCATCGGCGTCAGAGCTAGGCTTCGGGTTGCAGGGAAACGTGTGTCTGTCTGTGCCACCTCGCTGCACGGCCGGTTATTGTGAGCCATCGATCCCTTCAGTAAAGTAGCACTCAATCCAGTGCCTTTGTCTCCTGAATTTTCCGGAGGCGACAGGATTGCCCCTCCCTTGTTGACCCATTCCATGACCCAACCACATCAGCAAAAGCGGCCATCGACTCCCTTCAGTGCGCCGCCATGGCATCTGCTGGAGCCCTGGCAAACTTCGACCTGGCTGAAGGTCGATACCCGTCAGGGCCTGAGCGAGGCCGATATTCGTGAGCGCAGGGCCGTCTTTGGACCCAATGCCATCCCGGAGCAGCAGGCACGTGGCCCGTTACGAATGTTTTTTGGCCAGTTTGCCGATTACATGATCGTGGTGCTGATGGTGGCCGGGCTGATTTCAGGCTGGCTTGGTGATGCCACTGACACCCTCGCCATTCTCGTCATTGTGGTGCTGAACGCGGTCATCGGGTTTGTACAGGAATATCGCGCAGAGCGGGCCATAGCCGCGCTGCGGCGGCTGGCCAGTGCCTCCGCACAGGTTTTGCGCGAGGGCAGGTTGAGCACGATACCGGCCAGCGAGCTGGTGCCCGGCGATCTGGTGATGCTGGAGGCGGGCAATGTCGTCCCGGCCGATCTGCGGCTGCTTGATGTGGCGCGTCTGAAGGTCGAGGAGGCAGCCCTTACCGGGGAATCCCACCCGGTCGAGAAAGGGGATGCCCTGGTCCGCGAGCTGGATTCGCCTCTGGGGGATCGCACCAATATGGTTTACAAGGGCACGACGGCTACTTATGGTCGCGGCGTCGGTATTGTCATTGCGACGGGGATGGATACGGAACTGGGCAAAATCGCCGAGCTGCTGCGCCAGGAAAAAGAGGCCAGAACACCGCTTCAGCAGCGGCTCGCCAGATTCGGGCAACGTCTGGCACTGCTGGTGCTGGCGGTTTGCGCCATCATATTTGGGGTGGGGCTGCTGCGGGGTGAAGCGCCGGTTCTGATGCTGTTGACTGCGATCAGTCTGGCGGTGGCGGCGATTCCCGAGGCCTTGCCCGCCGTGGTCACGGTGTCGCTGGCTCTGGGTGCCCGGCGGATGGTGAAGAAAAATGCGCTGCTCCGGCGGCTGCCGGCGGTCGAGACGCTGGGTTCGGTCACCTTCATTTGTTCCGACAAGACCGGAACCCTGACCCAGAACCGTATGCGGGCCGAGGCGTTCTGGGTGGCGGGCCAGCGCTTGGATGTGCTGGACTCTGAGCCGTCCCCGCGATTTACCCGTGCGCTGTTGCTGAATAACGATGCGCGTACTGATGCAGCGGGGCAGTTGGTGGGCGACCCGACCGAAATCGCCCTGTTCGAGGCGGCCGTCGGCGCCGGGCTGGAGCCGGAGCAGCTGAGCCGTGAGTCGCCGCGTCTCGACGAGATTCCCTTCGATTCCGGGCGTAAGCGGATGACGACCTTGCACAAGGAGGCGGATGGCCACATCGCTTACACCAAAGGTGCGCCGGAGTCGTTGCTGCCGTGCTGTGTGAGCCAATGGTCAGAGGGTGCGGCCCGTGCTCTGGATGTTGCAGCAGTCCTCGCCGTGGCCGAGGAGATGGCGGCAGATGGCTTGCGTGTCCTGGCGCTGGCCTTCCGTGTCTTCGCCGTGCGGCCAGCGGATTTCACCGCCGAGACCATCGAGAGCGAGCTGTGCTTTCTGGGGCTGGTGGGGCTGATGGACCCGCCCCGGCCAGAGGCTCGCGAAGCCGTGCGCCTCTGCCAAACTGCCGGCATCACCCCGGTGATGATTACCGGGGATCACCCGGCAACTGCCCGCGCCATTGCCATGCGCCTCGGTATTGCCGAGGCCGGCAGCACCGTGCTGACCGGCGCCGAACTGGCCCGCATGAGCCTGGAGGAATTCGAACAGCAGGTGGAGTCGGTCCGTCTCTATGCCCGGGTGGCACCGGAGCAGAAGATCAAGATTGTCAGGGCGCTACAGGACAAGGGTGAATTCGTGGCCATGACCGGCGACGGCGTCAACGATGCACCCGCGCTGCGGTCCGCCAATATCGGCATTGCCATGGGCAAGATCGGCACCGACGTGGCCCGCGAAGCCTCGCACATGGTGCTGCTGGACGACAATTTCGCCACCATCGTGACGGCGGTGCGCGAGGGCCGGCGCCTTTTTGACAACATTCGCAAGTTCATCAAATATGCCTTGACCGGGAACTCGGCGGAAATCTGGACGCTGTTTCTGGCACCGTTCCTGGGACTGCCGATCCCGCTCTTGCCCATTCATATCCTGTGGATCAATCTGGTCACGGACGGCCTGCCGGGTCTGGCGCTGGCGGCGGAACCGGAAGAGCGGGGCATCATGGAGCGGTCGCCACGCCCCCCGCAGGAAAATATCTTCGCCGGAGGTCTGTGGCAGCACATCCTGTGGATCGGCCTGCTGATGGGCGGCGTCTCCCTGTTTGCGCAGGGCTGGGCCTACCATACGGGTTCTGCTCATTGGCAGAGCATGGTCTTTACGGTACTGACACTGTCGCAGATGGGGCATGTGCTGGCTATCCGTTCGGAGCGGGACTCGTTCTTTGTCCAGGGGCCGTTTTCCAATTTGCCGCTACTGGGCGCCACCCTGCTGACCCTGGCTTTGCAGATGGCGGTGTTGTACGTGCCGGTCTTTCAGCCGGTTTTCAAGACGGAGGCCTTGAGTCTCGACGAGCTGGTGTTATGTCTGGCACTGTCCTCCGTCGTTTTTGTGGCGGTGGAAATTGAAAAGTGGCTCCGGCGCCGGGGCTGGATTTACCGGGCAGAATCAGGGGTGAGCGGGTGGGGGAGACGGTGACATGAAACAGCGGTTTGCCGGGTGGTCAATGGTTTGGGCCGGTACGTTTTGCGCCCTTTTCTGGCGAGGCGCAGCCGCTGATGTTGGTACCTATGCCGCCCGGGTCAGGGCGATGGACGGCACCTATGGTCTCTATAATCCGGGAGGCGGTGTCCTGAATGGAACCTACACGCTGCCCGTGGTGATCGAGGACGACGAGGTGACAAAGATTGTCTGGACCGATGGCTCGCGCCTGGAGGTGACTAACGGCACGCTGCACGGGCTAAGCGCCTCCGTGATGAGTTACAGGGGGCAGCGTTTCCAGATTGAAGTGACGGATGAGCGGTTTCACCGCGAGGATACGTCCAATGACAGCGTGTCCGACTCCCAGCCGGATGACGATTGACTCCTCCCCTCCCGCAAGCCTTTGCCTACGGGCTCAGAGCTTTTCGATCCATATGTAATTCATGAGCTTCTTCAGGTTTTCGATATTCCGGTCTGGGTGAATGATTCTATCCCACTGAATCTCATCAACATAGTCGCCATCGTCGGTAACCACGTCCGTCTTCTGATAGCTCGTTGTCATGTGGTAAAACAGCGAAAGATGGGTTTCTTTGATTTGAGCCGAGACCCTCCCACTCTGACCGCCATTAACGGTGTATATAGGATAATAATAATTTCTATAATCATTAGATGGAGTGTATTGGATACCGTCATCGATGGTAAAAATGGCTTTGTGGCCGTTAATGGATGCCCCGCATTTGCCTACAGCCTCACTGATATCATGAGACGTCATCAGGAATGCTAGGTATGATGAACCGTCAAGGCAGGTCTTTCCGGGCACACACTTCTGTACATCCTCGATCGCGGCGGGATAGATGATCGCGTAGTGCTCACCGGAGCCGAACTCGTAGAACGGCATCCGAATGATTCGGTAACGTTGCTCATCTATCGTGACGACCTCCCCTATGCTCGCGGCAGTCCTGCTGTAGGTATAGGGGTGAAAACGTTTGGTGTGCTCACTGCAATCTACGCCGACTGAACCCGGTGGACCAATCGGACCATTTGGGCCTGGTTTCCCGGCAGGTCCAATGGGACCTTTATCTCCTTGGGGGCCGACCGGCCCATTGACCCCTTTGGTGCCCAACTTGCCGGCGGATCCTTGGGGGCCTGGCGGGCCCTTATCTCCCCTCGGGCCGATTGGCCCGCGCTTCCCGGGCGGGCCTTCTGGACCCGCCGTGGCTGCAATAGCCTGTTGCGTGGCAATAGCCAAGAAGGCCATAAAAAGGATACTGAGCGGTTTTTTCATGGGAGCCCCTACCGGTAATGGCACCGACAGTTTCGGCACCGATGCTATATAGTCGCCCAACTATAGGCGATCCTCGCTGATAGTCAACGAACCAGATGCGCTAT
>SXQV01000214.1 GCA_005792805.1 Methylococcaceae bacterium
ACCCAGGAAGAACTCCGCGAATCCATCAGCTACGGCGTCATCAAGATTAATATCGACACCGACACGCAGTGGGCTTACTGGGACGGCATTCGTCAGTTCTACAAAAAGAACGAAGGGTATCTGCAAGGCCAGATCGGTAACCCCGAGGGTGACGACAAGCCAAACAAGAAGTTCTACGACCCCCGTGTCTGGATTCGTGCGGCCCAGACCAGCATGATCGATCGCCTGCAACAGGCTTACGCCGACCTGAATGCATTGAACAAGCTTTGATTCATTAGCCGGTCTTCGCCGGCAAGAAACCGGGTGGCCCAGTCACCCGGTTTTTTTTCGTTCATTTTCTGCCGACTGCAATGAGATTCGGCCATAATCCCGAGCTCTCGCTCGCAATCAGCCGGATGAATCGAGACCCGATGGCTCCACCAGCCAAGCCCAGCAAACCTCGCCGCAAGTCACGACCCGCGACAAAGCCGGTTCCTGGACATAAGTCCGGGTGGATTCATCGGCTTCGGCCATTCGCGATCACCCTGTTTCTGGCCACCACAGTGCCGGTGCTGGTGCTTCGCTGGGTTCCTCCCCCCGGCAGCATGTTCATGCTGATTGACCAGTTAACCGCATTCGCGCATGGCGAATGGACTCACCGGATTCATTATCGCTGGGTTCCCTGGAAGGCCATCTCCCCCCAGGCCAAGCTGGCTGTCGTAGCGTCAGAAGACCAGACTTTCGGGGAACATACCGGTTTCGATTTCAAGGCCATTGGCAAGGCCATAGAGAAAAACCGTTCAGGCAAAACACTTCGCGGAGGCAGTACCATTACCCAGCAAACGGCAAAAAACCTGTTTTTAACCCCAAGCCGAAGTTATCTGCGCAAAATTCTGGAAGCCTATTTCACGGCTCTGATCGAACTAAGCTGGCCAAAACAGCGCATTCTTGAGGTTTACCTGAATATCGCCGAGTTCGGGGACGGCATCTATGGCGTCGGTGCCGCAGGAAAAATCTTTTTCAACAAACCTGCGGCGCGTCTCAATAGTCAGGAAGCCGCGCTGTTGGCAGCGGTACTGCCCAACCCCAGGCTTTTGCGAGTTGAAGAGCCCTCGGCCTATTTGCATCACCGTCAAAACTGGATTACCGGCCAGATGCGCTACCTGAGTGGCAGGCAATGGCTGGATGAACTGTAATACGACAATACGACTGTAAAAGCTCATCAGGCGATTTCCCCCATGCGTAAGCAGACCTTGATCATCAACGCCAACCCGTTATTGAACTTGGTGCATATCGGCGACTTGGTTCACGGCGCCATTAATCGGGTCGATAAACTTGCCATGCACGCCGAGGGTAAAGGCGTGAACGTGGCGCGGGTGCTCACCCGCCTGGGTCACTCCGTATGGCTGACGGGGTTCGCGGGTGGGCACAGTGGTGCCTGGCTGCGTGATCAGATTCGGCAGGAAGGGATCAAAGACGCCTTCGTCGAAACAGCCGCACCGGTCAGAGTGGGCTTCATGGCGTCCAGCGATCAGGACCATCACCCAACCACCGTATTGCCAAACGGTTTCCCGGTGACCGCCAGCGAATGCGCTCGATTACTGGAGAAAGTCGAGGCCTTGTTGCCACAGGTCCGGCTGATCATCATCAGCGGTTCAGTGCCTGATCCGGTAGCGAATGGGTTATATGCCGAGATACTGAAACTCTGCTCTCGGGCCAGTCTCCCTTGCTGGCTGGATGCCCACGGGTCGGCCCTCGATCGGGCACTGGAGAGTAACTATCCTCCCCTGCTGGCCAAACCCAATAGTGAAGAATATGCACAAACCGATTGTTGGCATCGAGTGAGCGAACTTCACATCACGAACGGGGCTGGCCCGGTGGAAATCAGGCTTGCCGGTGATGAGCGATGGCAGCTGTCGCCGCCGCTCATACAGCAACGCAATCCGGTTGGCTGCGGCGACTGTTATCTCGCGGGCCTGGCCCACGGCTGGCTTTTGGACTGGCCATTCGAAGACCGGCTGAGAGTGGCATCAGCCGCAGGTGCTGCCAATGCGCTGAGGCCCGACGTCGCCATGATTACCCCCGGTGAAATTGAAGCACTGGCCGGTGCGGTCCAGGTCGAACGATTGTCATAAAGTCACGATCCGCACCGGTTCACATTCAGACCCGCTCACCCGATTCAAGCCGCCGCAGACTGGAGTGCTTCTGAGAAAAATGCCGGAATGCGCTGCTCCAGCCAATATTCGGCACACCATGGAGCACGGCCACTCACAAAACCGACATGTCCACCCCCTTCAGTGACCTCCAGGGAAACAGTCGTAGAGAGTTCGTTCGCCTCGGGGAGAACCTCTGGCGTCATGAAGGGATCATTCCGCGACTGAATCAACAGCGTCGGCCGCCGAATGTGCCGCAAATACTGGCGTGCACTGGATTGACTGTAATAGTCGCGGGCATCATTGAACCCATAAAGCCCCGCCACGACCCGGCTGTCGTATTCCCAGAACGACTGGATCGGGGAAAGATCGCCAAGGTCGTCGAGTTTTTTGGCTTCATCGTGATGCCCCATTGATTCGAGATGACATTGCTTCCAGCGCACATACTCCTTCAGCTCGCGCAATAACTGATCCCGGTAAAGCCGGGAAGCTCCCTGGTCAAGTCTCCCGGCACAAAGATCTAGCCTGAGCGGCGCACAGACTGCGGCAGCAGCCACCAATTCCGTTTGATCACCGCGTTCGCCCAGCCATTTGAGCAGAACATTCGCCCCCAGCGAGTAGCCTGCTGCGGCAATCACGGAATCCGGGTGACGCCGTCGCAGAGTTTCATAGACATAATCAAAATCGCCGGTTTCACCCGAATGGTAACCACGCGAGGTGTGGTTCGGTGCGCCGCTACATCCCCGAAAATTCATCGCTGCACTGCGCCAGCCACGCTGTGCAAGCGCGAATTGCATACCCCGTATGTAGGGAGATCGCGATGAACCGGAGAGGCCGTGTAACAGGATGGCGATCGGCCCTGCACCGGGCCCAAACCAGTCAATATCCAGAAAATCACCATCGGGGGTTTCCAGCCGCTCGCGTCGGGTCGCCGGGTTGGGGCGGCAACGGAACAGCGGCTGCCAGAGGGTTTGCAGATGAGGTCCCGGTAACCACCAGGCAGGTCTGAACGAACCCTTGACCATGTACGATTGCTACTCCTGATCGGGTTTCCAGCCCAGCATGGTTAAACTCACCATCAAGACCTGACCGTCAAGCCGCGACCGTGCCTCAATATCCCATTCGTAGCGTGCTGTGAGTTTGGCCCGGAGCTGTGGAATAGTGACACCCACCTCCGGCCCCAGCCCAATGGCGTATTCGCTCAATCCTTTCGCACTTTCCGGCAGTGCCGTACCGGTGTCCGCTGCCACTTGCCACATGGCATACCCGGCCAGCCCCACATCCAGCAGCTTGAAAAACCGGCCACCCAGACCACCCTGTATCTGCACGGAATCTCCCCGTGTCAGATCAATGTTCACCTTTTTTCCGTAAATGTTGTAACTCGTCAATGCGGAAAGTCGAAAGGATCTCTCGTCATCGAAAAATACAGTCCCCCCGGCCGACACCTGCTGCACCCACTGTGGCTGATTCAGTCCCCTGCGATTAAGTTGACCGGTCGGCGCATAAATACTGTAAGACGAGGTGATATCTACTCCGGGCAAACGCCACCCCAGCTTCAGGGGTTCAATAAACAGGTCGCCCAGCCCCTCACGGTCAACCAGTGTGTAAGGGATTTCAGACTTGATATTGATACCCGCGATGGGCACGCCAAAAGCTGCCGTCAAATAAGGGCCATCATCCAGCTTGAGGGTTCCTGCCAACGCGAATACATTGGCGAAGGCGTTTGAATCAAGACCCTTGATGGGAAGCGCCTTGCCCGTCCGGTCGTTCAATCTGTCGCCGGTCAGATAAACGAATCGATCCCCAAAATACACCCCCTCCTCCGGCTGGGAACCGGCGTCCAGACCGATGGTACCCAGTATTTTCTGGCCGAATTCACCATCAGCGCGGGCACCGTGTGACAGCATCAGTAATCCCGTCCACACAATCGACCTGGCAAACCACTGCAAATCCGGGAGCCGAAACGAACGCGAGCGGTCTGCGGGCATCATCGTTCCAATCACAGCAAGGCGCTGGATTAGCCTTCTCCCTTCAGTTTTTTGAGCCGTTCCGCCACCACCCCGGCATCCAGCGCGGGATCAACATCATCGTTGATGTCGCGGATTACCAGATCAGGATCAATGATAAAGGTCCAGCGCTTGGCCATTTTGATCACCGGAATTTTTACACCATAGGCCGCTGTTACCCGCGCATCAGGATCGGCCAGCAAGGCGAAGTTCAAACGGTGTTTACTATGAAAATCGGCCAGGGCGGGCACCTCGTCGGTGCTGATGCCATAGACTTCAGCGTTTTGGTCACGTATCTGTTTGATTGCATCGCGGAAAGCGCACGCTTGGGTGGTGCAACCGGGCGTACCGGCCTTGGGATAAAAATAAAGCACTGTCCAGCCCTTACCCATCCGCGAGGCCAGACTGACTTCCTGACCTTCCTGATTTTTCAACTGAAATCCAGGGGCTTTTTCACCTATCGCCAGGGGTTCGGCATTGACGGCTGAAGAGAAGATATTGCCAGCGAAAAAGAGGGGGGCAAGCCTTTTGAGCCAATGATTTTTTCTCATTACATGACCTCGTTTTATTCAGGAGTGAAAGTAAATGCCTTGGTGTGACCGTCAACTGCCCAGTCGGTTCGCAATATCCACGCTTCACTCCTTGAATCTTGAGTGCGCCTGAAAACAGGTTCACCGTAGCTCTGGCCCCACCTCTCCGGACTCGTAAGCCGGCCCGGCGGGTAAGCGCACCTCGGCCTTTTTTGCCGATGCGGCCACTTCATCCAGGTCGGTCTTGCACGACTCCAGACAATCATCCAGCTGCTGGCCGCAGTTATCGAACTCTTCTGACGGCGGCATCGGGACAATACAGGGATTGTTGGGAGAAGACTCGAACCCCGGATACTTGCGGAGACAAATCCAGTAGTTTTGTTTAGCCTGCTCGAAGCCCAGGCGTTGCTCCCGATTTTTTTTGGCAAAGAACTGGCTACAGACTTCCCCATTTTTCAGGCACTGCTGGCCACACACCGCCTTCATCCCCTCATCAGGCTCTACCGCAGGACTCAGCCAAGAGCAGCCAGACAGAGAAAAAATCAACGCAACAGAAAATAAACCACGGATCATGACAGGGCGTGATAGTAAATCAGGTATTGATCAAGGAGAATCATGGTCGCTGTGGTGGCGGGTGCATTGACGTGCCAAAAGCTAAAACTCGGCATACTCTGCGACACGAGGGCTCATGCCAAAAGGTGGGGGGGCACCCATCCTTCAAATCCATACGAAATTCAGGATGCCGATGCGCCAAATAATCCAGCGGCCTGTTATCGCCACGACACTCCTGACATTATCATTGATTGCAGCGTCCGCCACGGCACAGTCAGACGAGGGCGATAACATCCAGACAGCCCTTATCATCAAGGATCTCGGTGAATGCGGTCATGGCGAGTATGTGATGTTTACTGTCCTGTGGAAAGGCGTGGTGGGCATCGCCGCAGAGCCCTCGCTCTTTGGCTGGAACAAACCCCGCATCGGTGACCGGCTATCGGGCCATTTCCTGGAGGAAGCGTCTACGGAGGCCACCTATATCAACAAGCCAGGCGTCACCGATCTGGATATTGTCAAAACCGGCATCCCGATCGCTAACCAGGGAGCCCTACTCGGCAAGTTCTGTGCAAAATCATCTTGAGGACAAATTTGACGATACACTGCTTTTCCAATAGCTTGCTCACTCAGACGCTACCAACAAAACGCCCCAAATCATCACCTTCTGGAACACCTCACCCATAAGAGCGGCATCATGAATTCAATCTCCTTCAAGCCCGTCGCCCTGGCTCTCATCGCGACAATCTTCACGGGATGCAGCAGCGTCCGCTCCCGTACCGAAATGCCGCCCGACGACTGGACAGTTTATCCAGGCCTGCGACGTGATTTTTCGGACCTGGGCGATGCCTTTGAGGGCAAAATCAAAGGACCCGACTGGTCACCCGCCGTAGTCATTCCCATTTTAATCGGCGACATTCCCTTCTCCACCGTAGTCGACAGCGCCGCCCTGCCCTATGACATTTACCGGGTAACCCAGCAAAACGACCAGGGAATCCAGCCATAACCTGCAAGAGCAAAGCCCTCAGCATTCTACAGCGCATCCAGCCGATGCCTGCGCTAGAAACCAGTACGGCGAAACCGCTGGCCATTGTCGTCATGACGACCATTTTAACCGGCTGTTCCACCCTCGGTGACGACTTCGAACTGGAGCGGGCACGCCAGATCAAAAACGGCATGACGCGAGAAGCCGTGATTACGATCATGGGCTCTCCCCCATCGGAGGTAGAAGGCGGCGATCATGGCAAGCTCATTTGGCTTTACTCCACGGCGGACCCTCTAAACGTCCACCTGAAACGCCTCAGTTTCACCTTTGACGATCAGGGAAAACTCTATGGCCTTCCCAAGGCAGGCATCATCGGCAGCGTGAATGAGGACGACAATTGAAAAAAGGGTTGGCACCCCGCAGTGCCAACCCTTTTGGTTTTCCGATGATACCGGGATTGGTGGCTTTGCCTTGATGACCGGGGTTAATGACGTTTCGTTGCCATTCCCCATATCAGATCGCCAATCCCGCTATCCACGTGACATCCTGTCATTCATTCCATTGTTTCTGGAATGGGCTTTCCCTACTCATCCCGTTACGTCATTCAAGCCATAAAGACCTGTCTGAGCTCAGCCACCGCCTAGTCCAGTGCGGTGATTTCCACCTTGCCAACACCGTGGATACCAATAGCACGTGCGGCGGCTTGTGAGAGATCAATCACACGTCTCCGTGAAAGAGGCCCGCGATCATTGATCTTGACCACCACGGACTCGTTATTGGCCAGATTGGTTACCCGAACATAAGAGTGGAGCGGCAGAGACTTATGCGCGGCAGTGAAAGCATGCCGGCTAAAGCGTTCTCCTGAGGCTGTCTTGCGACCCTCGAAACCGGGGCCATACCAGGAAGCGTGGCCCGTGGCCTGATAGGCCATGACTTCACGACTGGCAAAACACGTCATACATAACAGGATGGCTTTGATCATTTTTTACCTCGATCCGGGTTGTGTCGAACCTGGAGGATACCTTCGGTTGACACGGGTTGAAGCAGTAGACCTTTCCTGTCCAGGTCCCGCCGAAGCGCAGACCTGAGCTGAACGAATGCTGCTATATTTCAGCGCTAGGCTGTTGATCGGGTGATTTGACCGGCACGGAGCACGAAACTCTGTGTTATCCCATCAGCCCATTTTCGCGGGCTTTGTCTGCCCGGAAATTTTTAAGAAAGCTGGAACCGCTTGTTGGAAGAGCCGTCATGCTAACGCACGCCGCTGCATCTGACAACTTCAAGGCGTATCCATGTCAGCAAAAACACACCTTCCTGTGTCGGTCAATGGCTATCCCGGCCCCGACGGACGCCCGATCGCCGCTTCGAACGGGTCAATACCGACAGAAGACCGGAACGGCGGGGCGCAGATCAAACCCGCACATTTGGCGAAGTTCTTTATCCCGATTTCAACAGCCGCTGCCCCCCAGGGCATCATCTGCCCAGACTCGACTCAAGGGCGGTTTTCATCTCGTCCTTGAACCCATCATATTGCTGGAACTGTTCGGGGTTCAGAACACCCTGTAGCTCCTTATCCTTTGCGGCCAGCACGCCGCGACTTTTCTGCATTTTCCCAAGCCTGCCATCCGTTCCCTTGAGAATAGGCTCCATCTGCTCTGCATATTTCAGATTGATGACCTGGACTTTCGCGGCAACGGCAGCAGCAAGGCCCAAATGCTCCGTCATGTATTGCGACTGAAAACTGGCTCTTTGCTCCGGAGTACTGTTAAGAACATTGCTTGCCTCATCGGCAACGGCATTCAAGGAGAAAGCGGCCATCAGGGCGGTCGCCAAATAGAAGTGACGCATAGGAAAAACCTCGGATTTGATATGAAATAAATACAGCGGAAACCTTCTCGTGGCACATTTTGCACCAAACCAGCCCATCATGAACACAGCGAATGCCTGAGGGTATTTTTGCGGCCGGCACGTTGCCGGTCAGGATTTTGTCAGGGGTTTTCATTAAGATGTCCTGCCTCGGCGACCCGGCTACGAGCCGAGCAATCCCGGCAGCGGGAAAACGCTGCCCTCTCAATAATCACGGCGCTGACCGACCACACTAGGAGACCCCTCATGCCCCACTGGTACGAAGACAATTCCCGTTCGATAGGCCATACCCCCCTGGTCAGACTGAATCGCATCACCGATGGGGCGGGCGCTACCGTGCTGGCCAAGATAGAGGGCCGCAATCCGGCCTATTCGGTGAAATGCCGCATCGGGGCGGCGATGGTGTGGGATGCGGAGGAGCGGGGTTTGCTGGGGCCAGGCAAGGAACTGGTGGAACCAACCAGTGGTAACACGGGAATCGCCCTGGCTTTCGTGGCAGCGGCACGAGGGATTCCCTTGACCTTGACCATGCCGGAAACAATGAGCATTGAACGTCGCCAGCTGCTGGTCGCCTATGGGGCCACACTGGTCCTGACGGCGGGTGCCAGGGGGCTGCCGGGAGCGATTGCGAAGGCGGAGGAGATCGCGGCGTCGGACCCGTCCCGTTATGTGCTGCTGCAACAATTCAAGAATCCGGCCAATCCGGCAATTCATGAAACGACGACCGGGCCTGAAATCTGGAACGACACCGATGGCCAGGTGGATATTTTCGTGGCGGGCGTCGGCACCGGCGGCACCATTACCGGCGTCACCCGGTATCTGAAGCACACCCAGGGCAAGCCGATCCTGTCGGTGGCGGTGGAACCGGCGGCCAGCCCCATCCTGAGCCAGTCCCGGGCAGGCGAGCCGCTGCAACCCGCTCCGCACAAGATTCAGGGCATCGGCGCGGGCTTTGTGCCGGAGATTCTTGATCTCGATCTGGTGGATCGGATTGAGCAGGTGAGCAACGAGGAAGCCATTGAAATGGCCCAGCGGCTGGCAAAAGAGGAAGGCATTCTCGCGGGCATTTCCTGCGGGGCGGCGGCGGCAGTCGCCCTTCGTCTGGCCAGACAGCCCGAACAGGCCGGCAAAACCATCGTGGTGGTACTGCCGGATTCGGGTGAGCGGTACCTGAGTACGGCGCTGTTTGATGGCTTGTTCGACGCCCAGGGCATGGCGGTCTGAAGCGCCTTTACCCATCGAGATCACCCGGACTTTATGATCCGGCTCTTGCCTACCGTTCGCCCTGAGCGGTGAGCTTGTCGAACCGTCAGGGTGGGTTTCGACCGGCGCAACCCGAACGGGAAGCGCGTGTTTCTGGACGGAACCCGCCTTGAGCCCCAAGGCATTATCTGACTATACTGGTCAGAATCCGGAGGAATTATGCACACATGGCAAATGCAAGAAGCTAAGGCACGTCTATCCGAGGTCGTGAAACGCGCTGCAATCGATGGGCCGCAAGAGATCACCCTCCATGGGCACTCTGTGGCGGTGGTTTTGACCAGGGAACTGTACGACCGCCTTGCAGGAACAGGCCAGTCCCTGGTTGATTTCATGCGTGCCTCACCGCTCCACGAACAGGAAGATATAGCGTTCGAACGCAACCAGACCCTGACTCGCGAGCTTGAGTTTTGACTTACCTCATTGATACGAATGTGCTCTCGGAATTGCGGCGTAAGTCGCCAAATCCGGGCGTTGTCGATTGGGTGTCAATGCGACCCGCGTCTACGCTGTATCTAAGCGTTTTGACCCTGGGTGAAATTCGCAAGGGTGTTGAAGTCGTGCAACAGCCAGACCGAAAGAGGATTCTTCTTGACTGGCTGGAGTCCGACTTGCCCACATTCTTTACGGGACGAATCCTTGATGTGGATAGTCGGACTGCCGACCGATGGGGTCGTTTGCTTGCGGCAGACGGTCGGCCATTGCCGGCTATTGATACATTGCTTGCCGCTACTGCTTTGCAGCGAAATTTGATCTTGGTGACTCGGAATTTACGGGATTTTAGCTTTCCTGAGCTGGAGGTCATTAATCCATGGGATGATGCTCGGTGCGATTTAACAGAGCAGGGCGTTCTCAGGTGAACGCGGGTTTGCACGCCAAAAGCCAGCCACAGGACGAGCCTCTTGTTTCATTGGATACCCGTGGGCTTGAGCTAGGGTGCCGTTTTGACACAGCGAAAGCCGGTATGGACCAAACCGGTATCAGGGCTCGCCTTCATTCGGGCACTGGGCCGGTAGCTGGCACAGTAGGATTTGTCACACAGAAATGACCCTCCCCGCTGCAAACGCTTCTTAATGTAGGGTTCTTCTGGGTCCAGGCTAGCGGATGGCCCCTGTGGATTTGTGGTGAGCTTGTCCCTGGTCAATCCAGCATAGGCATCATAGCGATACCAGTCCTGAACCCACTCCCAGACATTACCCGTCA
>SXQV01000215.1 GCA_005792805.1 Methylococcaceae bacterium
GATACCCTCGCACGTGCGGTAGAGGTCACCCTTGGCGCAAGAGGGTGTGCCGTGGTGATCCAGCATCGTACTGACGGAGTCAGGCCGATCTTCACCCGGGATGGTGTCACTGTGGCTAACTCGATTCAGTTTAAGGATCGAATTGAAGATATTGGCGCGCGGATGCTCAGGGATGTGGCTTCTGCGACCTCGCGCCAATCGGGTGATGGAACGACTACGGCGGTGGTGCTTGCCCGATGCATTGCGAGAGAAGCCGCCAGGATGCTTGCGGCTGGAGCAAATCCCGTCTCGCTGAAACGCGGGATGGAAAAAGCGCTGGATGCGGTGCTGGGTCAGCTTCGTGCAACGGCCATCCCCGTCAGCCCTGATCTGCTCCGGAAGGTTTGCGAATGCGCCAGTAAAGAGCCGGAAAATGTAGCTGATCGTATGCTCGAAGGAATCCGGCACGTTGGGCCTGAAGGCAGTGTCGCGATTGAAATGGGACACGCCCTTGAGGATGAGCTGGAGCTCATGGAAGGACTGAGCTACGGGCAGGGGTATCTTTCGCCTTACTTCAGTACCGACAAGGAACGAAATGTGGCTGAACTGGAGCGGCCCTTCATTCTCTTTTATGACCGTGAAATTACCGATTTCATGGATCTCGTACCGATACTTGAGGAGATCAATGAGGCGGGCCGGTCCCTGCTGATCATGGCCGAAGGCTTTGAGGAAAAAGCGCTGGCGCCGCTGCTGCTAAATCATGTCCGGGGAAATTTCAAGGTGGTCGCGGTCAAGCCGCCCGGCTACGGTGACAAGCGTCTTGACCGTCTGCGGGATCTTGCGCTGCTGACTGGGGGTGTCCCGTGCCTGGAGGCGCAGGGGGATATTTTGGAAAAGCTCAGCCTGGGTAATCTGGGCGAATGCCAGAAGGTCATAGTCAGCGCGGAGACGACTACGCTGATCGGTACTCGCAGTGACAGTCCCGAGGTCAGGGAGCTGATCAAGGGCCTTGAGCTTGCGGCAGCATCGATCCGCGCCAGAAAACCCGGGGAAACGTCGACCACAGGAAACCAGCATGATCTGGATGAGGTCGAGGAACGCATTCGCCACCTGCATGGCCGGACGGCGGTCTATCGGGTGGGTGGCTCAACTGATATAGCGATCCGGGAGCGTTTGATCCGGGTTGAAAATGCTTACAACGCCATGCGGGCGTCGATCGATCAGGGTGTGCTTCCCGGAGGGGGGGTTGCGCTGTACCAGGTAGCCGGTGTTCTGGAAGATCTCGCCGGCGCGAACGAGGATGAAGAGCTTGGCATTGACGCCATTCACCGGGCACTTTCAGAGCCGGTCATGCGGATTGCAGCGAATGCCGGCGAGAATCCCGAACTGGTTATTGCAAAGATTGGCCTGCAAAACGATCCGGCGCATGGGTTTGATGCCAACACCATGTCCATGGGCAATCTTCTTGATCTGGGGGTGGTGGATCCCGTCGCCGTCACGATGACGGCGCTTTCAAATGCCGTTCGAATTGTCAGTACGGTCATCACCACGGAAGTCATTATCACGGAACCTCCGCTCATGGAGCGTTTTCCCAACAGTCCGGCCATTGCCGAGTGGGCGGCCGCGACCCGGGAAGATCCCCGTTCGCCATGAGGGAGTTCCAGCCAGTGAGCATTTGCAGTTTGCGAGGCGAAGGGTCAGCAGCGGATGGATGCCTGTTCCGTCGATCGAATTTCGCGGGTGATTAGGGTGGGGTATGGAAAACGAATTCATTCTGGCGTTCCTTGAAAAGCGGCAGCGCACCGGTTTTTCTCCAGAGCTTCAGGATTACCTTCCCGAGGAAGGTGATCCCGAGCAGGCCTATCGTTTCGCTTTAGACACGCATGAGGCAGGCCTTGAGGAGATCGAGAGTCATTTTGACCCGTGAAGATTTCAGGCTGACAAATGCGGAATAAGGGACAGAGTGACAAATATGACCGGTGCGGGCTGGCCCCACGCCTGGGTGTTAACCCCCAAGGTTGCTACGTGATTTGAGATTTCAATTGATGAACCAGTGCAAAAAAAGAAAACCATCCCGCAATCATCCCTGGCATAAGGCGACCCGGCTTGGCCTTGCTGCATGGCTCGACAAGAGAGGATTACGGCCATCCGAATCGGCAGTGAACTCCTCTGGCCATTGTTCCGGATCGGGTTTGATGACCCAGGATGCAACTGGACAAGGAAGATAAGCCGGGTTGCGCAGAATACGGCCTTGATGATGTGCCCACTCCACAAGATTAATGAAGTGACCTATAGCGTGGACTTCGCGCTGGACGCCACGGAAATATATGACGGTGTCAGGGAGCGCGTAGCGTCCATTGCCTCCGGCTACCCCTTGAAGGGGTTCAGGAATGATCGCGCCAGGATTGTTGCGGTTGAGCGTTTGCTTGGGCTGCAACTACGCCAGGATGTGATTCAGGAACTGCTGCTGCAATCCTTCCTGCGGGAAGTTGAGAGCCTGGATATGGACATCATAGGGAACCCGGAATTCAGTTGGCAGGGCGACGGAGTACTCAAGGATTCTGCGTTTCGATTCATGGCTGTTTTCGAGACCTATCCACACGTTGATCTGGAAGTGTTTCGATCACTGGACGTTGATGTGCCCGAATGCACGCTGGACATGGCTTATTACCGGTATCGGCTTGATGGTCTCAGAAAAAAATTTGCGCGATGGGTCCCAGGGAAAACACTCTCGGACAAGGATGTCAGGGTTTTTATCGATGTGGCCTTCTGTGAAGGGGATCAGGTAAGGGTCAGGCGGAGACGCATCGAGATTCTGGTTACAGGGTCGGTACCCCATGCTCTTGAGCGCGAGGATCAACCCTTGGTTGATGCGGTGATGCCTTCATTGGCCGGGCGTCAGGCGGGTGAATCCCTGCGAATGGAGTGTCTTGATAAGTCATGGCGCGGCATCCTGACGGGCAGGCTGGATCGGATCGATGGCATCAGGATTTTCGTCACCAAACTGCTTGAGCTCCATTTGGAAGACGATGACAGAACGCTTCTCGCGACAGCCGGCTTTGGTAATGTTCCTGGCCTTGATCCGTGGAATGAATTTAGGCAGGGGCAGGAGTTATGCGTCCGGGAATGGATGAGGGCGGTTTTTATTGGCGGGTTGATGCGCCGGGTGGTCAGGCACCTTGATATTTGCCTGCCGGAGCGTTTTCAGGAAGAGATTTTTCAGGCCGAACTTGCACGGTTACGCAGAAGTCTCCGGCGTGTTGATGATGATCCCGTGGCGCTTGAAATCTCGGAACTGCTTGTGCGGAGTGAGTCCAGGGAGAGGGTAATCCTGGACATCCTGACTCACCACATTGCCCAGTCCTTGCAAGTCGAGGGCACAAGTTCCGTGAAGCCTGCGGAAGGTATTCCAGCGCTGTTGCAGTGGGCCGAAAGTAGCTGCCGTTTTCAGCGAACGACCATGACACCGTTGCAGCTCGAAGCGACCTATGAGCAGTGCCCAGAGAGGATTCGGAGGCTTGCGAAAGAGCATGGGCCCATGATTGATGTCCTGTTGCAGGCTGGTAAAACAGCGCACTGAGAGCTGGAGGCTACTTGGCTAGAAAAATCAGCAAGGATACTGACGATAAGAAGGCGGGCATCCGTTTTCATATCAGTTCAGCCCGAATGTCCATACAGAAAGTCAGCTATGTCGCATTTCAGCGATGGCTCGATGAAATGGAGCGTTCCATGTTCCTTTGCGTGGACTGCGGGTGGCGTGGGCGCGGGAGTGATCTCACGCCTATGGAGGCAGATGATGATGAGGTTTACTCCATCGAACATGAGGGAGATACCTGGTATGCCTGCCCGAAATGTGAATCGGAAATTCCGGTGGAAAGACCGGTGATGAAACTCAGCAAGCCGTGACCGGCTGGATTCTGGTATAGAAACAATATTGCACAACAGGAGATAACATGGCCGTTCTTGTGGGAAAAAAAGCCCCTGGGTTTACCGCCGCCGCCGTTCTTGGCTGCGGCACGATAGTCGACGATTTCAATCTTGCAAAGAGAACTCAGGGCAAGTATGTGGCCCTGGTGTTCTATCCACTGGACTTCACTTTTGTCTGCCCCACCGAACTGGTTGCGCTGGATCATCGGCTCGAAGCATTCCAGGAACGGGGTGTTGAGGTATTGGCGATTTCCGTTGATTCCCAGTTCACTCACGCGGCCTGGCGGAATACGCCTGTTGAGCAGGGTGGAATCGGCCCGGTGCGATTTACCCTGGTGGCGGATGTGAGCCATGCAATCGTTCGCGACTACGATGTCGAAGTCGAGGGGGCTTGTGTTGCCTACCGTGGGACGTTCCTGATTGACAGGCAGGGCGTTGTTCGTCACCAGGTAGTCAATGATCTTCCCTTGGGCCGGAATATGGATGAACTTATTCGGATGGTGGATGCTCTTCAGTTTTTCGAGGCTCACGGCGAAGTGTGCCCTGCGGGATGGAACAAGGGCAAGAAGGGTATGCGGGCTGATGCAGAGGGTATCTCAAACTATCTTAGAGAAAATTCCGTGGAACTATGATTTAACCAGAAATAAGTAGGGGCAAGCCTGTCGTTGTAAATCCAGTGTTACTGCGTGATGGCACTGTTGGATGATCTGCCGCGATGGGGGAAATTAAATTATTCAATGGATGCGGAATGTATCCGGGTAAAATAAACGATTATGAAAGCAAAAGTTCAGTTACTGCCAATCCTTTTGGTGCCGTTTTATTTCACGAGCTTTCAAACGTATGCGGGTGAACCCAGTATGGAGGTGGGCGAAAAGATCTATACCCGGGCTTTTGGGCGTGGGTGTGGTACCTGCCATGATGTGCAACCCAACCCCAACCTGTTTGAGAGTGTCAACAAGATCGGCAGGGAGGAGTTCGTCAAGGTTCTGACCGATGGCCGAAATGCCATGCCAAAGGCGATGGATCAAATCATGTCATTAGGCCCGGTTAAAACTGCCGGATTGAGCCAGGAGCAGGCAGTGGAATCTCTTCTTATGTATCTCAGGAAGGGAAAGTAAATTATTTATCAATGCCAATATAGTAAATATGTGAGAAAGCCATGAAATATACCGACTTATTGATTTCTAACGTTAAGCTCTTTAATCCCATTTCGCTCTTCATTGGTGTGGCCTGTATGGGTATTCTGCTGATGGGTACCATGGGGAATGGCTTTTCTGAGATGTCAGACGCAAGCCCTAAGTCAGAACATGCTGACAGCGTGGCTTATTTTGTTACCAATATTTCTGAGGCCAGGAAAGTCAATCGGGCCTGTCTAAAGGCGGACGCCGAAAATGCACCCGGTCAGGATGCGTGCAGGAATGCTCTTGAGGCTTTAAATCTTGCGCACGTCGGCCGGAATTTCCAGAACTAGTCAGGCCTTATGACATAAGGTTCGGTATGGATGCGGATTGCTATGCGAACTTCAAGGCATCCTGAAAGCCGGTAGAGTCTGAGAGCCCCGTTCAGCGACCCGGTTGGAAGAAGACGCCGAAGGCGTAACCGTCCCGGAAAAGGCGGTCGTGCGGCGTCTTCGATGATCGGTTCGTTGAGGCTCATTTTTCCGGGAAAGACAGACGGTGCAGGTTTTGGATTGTGTCGCGCCATGCGTCAATCAGCGTGTTGCCGAATTTGTCCGGCAGCGAATCCGCGAGGAGCCCCGGCAAGCCATGAAAGGTGTTCCCCGGCAGCGCGGGCAGCAATTCATGCACCCGCTGGATCGTCCGCACACCCTTCTAAAACAGCTCTGCCACGCTCAACTGCCCGCTCAGCAGCTTTGGTAATAGCGTGTTGCGCAGGGTGGCGAGGGTGCGTGATTGTGTGGAGTTGACTTTTATTTTCGCCATCAGCGGCGCGGTGAGTTCGTCAAAGCGGCGGGCAATGTCCGGCGGTGGGACGGCGAGCCAGAAGGTGTTGAAGCACTCGGAGGGGACGCGCTGGCGTCCGCTGGTGCCGGTCATGTTTTGGATGGCGTGGGCGCGTAGCGCGTCAGAGCGGGCGAGGAGGTAGCCGAACTGCGGTGGGAGCGGCGGCTTCGGGACGAGGACAATGTATTCGGTGGAGCCCCAGCCGACTTGGCCTTCTTCAAGGAAATCGACATAGCCGGTCTTGCCATTCTCCAAGCAGGGCGTGATGCGGGCGAGAAGTGTGTCACCGGTCTGAAACTTGGTGCCGGAGCTGAATTCGCGGACGATGACTTTCTCGGCGGAATGGCCCTGCGTCGGTAGGTTCTTCATGTCGAGGTAGGGCGCCATGGTTCCGCTCTTTAACGTGCGGCGAGGATTCACTTCGATGGCGTCGGGCAGGCGTTGCGCCGTCCAGCCTCTCGGGATGTGTCCGGCCTCGGAGTCTTGGAAGGATGCGGGGAAGAGGGCGGCGGTGGCTTCGTCCATGCGGAAAGGCTGGCGGCCATCGAGTTTGGCGCGGACGGGGTCGAAATCTACGAACCAGCTCTGGAACAGCGCCCGCGCCACCGCCTCCAGCGTCGCGTTCATCCGCCGGTTCAACTCGATCTTGTCGTCCAGCGCTCCCAGCACCGCCGCGATGGATTTTTGCTCGTGGAGAGGTGGGATCGCGAAGGCGAAATCCTTGATCTGCCTTCCGCTGATATGTGGAACCGCTGTGCCCGTTGTTATGACGTGAATGTGCTGGGTGAACTCCAGACTGCCTACGAGGTAGCGGAGATAACACGTGTCGAGCCTCGGGCCGCCGCGAAGTCTCGCAGTTCGTTGGACGAGCAAACATGGGAGGTCGTGTTTGGAAATCGCGGCATACTTTAGCCCGGCCTCAATCCACGGACGGTCCATCGCCAGCACAACATCGCCTTCGCGAAGCTCATACAATTCATATTCGCCGCGCTCGGAAAGAGGCCATCTCTTCACGCCATCCCATCGCATCGCGCTCTGAACGATGTTGTCGCCACGAACGAGTGGAATACTGTCAGCAGAATCGGTGTAGCGTTCGCTTTTGAACGGGAAGCCCGTCAGCAAATCAGCTTCGGCACCGAGCGTTGTGTCTTCCCATTCACCCGCCATAACCCAGCCCCCTCAGGTTGGTTTTGATGGCCAGCTCCCGTTTTTCGGACTCGGCGACGGGGCGAGGCCTCTTTTGCTCGAAGGGATGGCCGTCGTCGGTCAGTACGCAGTCGATGCGGGTGCTCATCTTTTGGGCGTCGGTGCACAGCGTTTGCTGGCGCATGTCGCCTTCGCCGTTCTGGCTGGAGGACATGCTGCCGTGGGCGAGGACGAAGCCGGTCATCGCTGGCGAGACGGTCAGGGGCCGCAGTTTCATCATGGCTTGCCGCAATGGATCGCTGATTTCGCGGGTTCCACCCTGATCGGTATCGGGCTCAAGCCAGTTTCCCGATGAGGAAATCGCCGGTATCGGCAAGCCCGGTGAGTATGGCCGGTGAGATGTGACAGCTCAAGTCGGCGCCCTGTTCGGGGGTGATCGTCAGGCCGACCTTGAGATAGTTGGGGGTGTAGCCGAAGATCATTGCGCTCCCATCCTCCAGGCGGCGGGTGCCTTCCCAGAGGACGGGGAGGGTGCGGCCCAGATGGCGGGCGGCGAAGTCGCGCTTTTGTTGTTCGGCCAGTTCATGCAAGGCACGGCTGCGGGCTTTTTTGATGCCGCTGTGAACCGGGGCGGGCATGGTGGCCGCTGCCGTGCCTTCGCGGGGTGAGAAGCTGAAGACATGGGTATGACCGAAGCCGATCTGCCGGACGAAATGGAGGGTTTCTTCCCACTCGGTTCCGGTTTCGCCAGGAAAGCCGACGATCAGGTCGGTGGTGATGTTGATGTTGGGTACCTGCCGGCGCAGGTGTTCTGCCAGCGCCGCAAATTCGCTGGTCTTGCAGCGCCGCGCCATGCGTTTGAGAACGCTGTCCGACCCGCTTTGCAGGGGCAGATGCAGGTGCGGCATGAGCCGGGGGCTGGCGAACAAGTCGACAAACATTCCGGGAATATCCCAGGGCTCCAGCGAGCCGAGCCTCAGGCGGGGGATGGTGGTTTGGTCCAGCACTTCCTGGATGAGCGCGCCGAGGTGGGAGCCGTTGTCGCTGCCATACCCGCCCAGATGTACGCCGGTCAACACGGCTTCCTGAATGCCTTCTCCGTGCAGTCGATTGATTTCATCGATGATGTCGGCCGGGTTCCGGCTGCGCTCTTCCCCACGGGCCACGGTTACGATGCAATAGGTGCAGCGGTAGCGGCAACCGTCCTGCACCTTGATGAAGGCGCGGTGCCGGCCCAGGCGGAAGAGAGCGGATTCGCCGGGCTCGGTGGATTGCGTGGGCATGGTGTCCAGTGCCAATCGCTCTTTCGCGATTTCAACCAGGCGGTGTTTGTCGGCATTGCCGACGACCAGGTCGACGCCCAGCGTTTCGGCTTCGGCCTGATTGAGGGTGGCATAACAGCCGCTGAGTACCAGTTTGGCGCCGGGATTTTCGCGGGCGGCCTTGCGCAGGAGGTTGCGGGATTTACGGACCGCATCCTGGGTTACGGCGCAGGAATTGAACACCAGTAGTTCGGCGTCTTCCTCGCTGCCAACGATGCGGTGTCCATCTTCCTGAAACTGTCGCGCCCAGGTCTCCAGTTCGGCCTCGTTGAGCCGGCAGCCCAGGGTTTTGAGTTGGATGCGCATGGTTTAAGGATTGACCTTTCAGAATGCCGGGTTCGGAAGCCGGAACCAAAACCAGGGGATGAGGACGATCATTAAAAGGACTAACCCACACTGGAAAAGCCGGTCCAGATCGTCGATTGAGGCGACGACTCTGGATTTTGTTTTCTCGGTTGCCTGATGTAAGCGATTGGATGCCCACAAGAACAGGGCAAACAGGATCAGGTTGACGAAATAGCAGACGTTGTAAACCAGATCCAGATAAGTCGGGTAGGGGAGGTCTGGCAGTTTTTCTTTGTAACTTTGCTGCAAGAAAATGAGTGTCAGCAGGGCCGTGGGAGGAATCCCCAGCCGGACATCCCATAGCGAGGGGGAAAGTGAGGGTGACAGCATGACGATGGCCATGATGACCGTCAGCGGCAGCAGCAGCGTCAGCAGCGCGGCGTTTGGGGATTGCTGGTAGGACACCAGAAAAGACACCTGGGGCAAACGCATGGAAGACTTACCCTCCCTGGAGCTACTGATTCCCATGTTGGAGCCATATTCATGAAGGCTGCGAATGGACGAGAAACCCGTCGTCTTGTAGCCGATCAGGTTGATAAAACCACCGACTCCTGAATCGTCTACATCAGGTAGCAGCGTAAGTGCCTGATCTCCAGTCTGTGGCAGGGACTCCGTTAGCTCAAATGACAGTGGCAGGCGTACCTTCTGGAAGGGATAGCGACGGAAGTCCATATTGTCCGCGTAAAACTCCCCGGCAAATTTGAAGCTTTGATGGTAGGTTCCGTTTTCCAGTTTAATGGGCTGAGGGGAAATGGGTTCGAGCTTGAAATCCCAGCCATCGAGCTGATTGACCCAATTCAGCCACTTTTCGGGAGGAAGCGCCTGATTCTTGATGATGGCTTGAGTGGCTTCCGGCCAATTTAACCAGATTCGGCCCTCGGCATTGAAGGTTTGATCGTCCGGTGAAAACTTGTAAATGTTTTCGATATAAGCGCCGATCTCTAACGATGCCCTGGATTTGATTGCTATGGGGTTACTTGACGGGGGGATGAGACGGTCTTCGGGCGCAAGCTCGTCAGGCTCCAGAGTCTGACTGACGATGACGGCAGAGAGAAGGATGCAGAACGCCAGAAAGACGCCAAATGCCACAATGATGTGGCGGTCTTGCGCGGCGAGTTTCATGGTGGTCAGCCTGTCGTTTTAAGGCCAAGGACATCCTGCATATCGTAAAAACCGGCCGGTTTGTCTTCCAGCCAGGCGGCCGCCCGCATGGCACCTTTGGCAAAGGTCATGCGGCTGGAGGCGTTGTGGGTGATTTCCACGCGCTCGCCCTCGTCGGCGAACATGACGGTGTGCTCGCCAACGATATCGCCGGCGCGGATGACGGAAAAGCCGATGCTTTTCGGGTCGCGTTCACCGGTGTGACCCTCGCGGCCCCAGACGGCGCAGGTCTTGAGGTCACGCCCGAGCGCTTCCGCGACCACTTCACATTACATCCGGTATTGCTTGTTCTTCTACAATA
>SXQV01000216.1 GCA_005792805.1 Methylococcaceae bacterium
GAAGCTCGGGTGATCCACATAGGCATCCCCCGTCACGATGACGACATCGCATGAATCCCAGCCCAGCGCCTCCATTTCCTCGCGATTCGTCGGCAATTGCGGTGCCGTGCCGAACCGCTTGGCCCAATAGGGACGGTAGGAGAAAAGATCAGGAGCCGGAATCATGAACGACAGTGTTTAGGTTAAGTAAGGGCAGCGGTGGGGCCGGGTATTCTAACGTGAATGTCATGGGTCTCCCGTATATCGCTGTGTGTCCTGTGCGGGGGGTATTCCTCACGATGGCCGGGCTCAACATGATTCATTGGTGTTTTGGGGATGATAATTGGCGATCACTCCTCAAAACGACGACAATGCACCCTGCTCTTTCCAGGCGAGTTTTATCCTGGTTGACATCCGCGCCCGGCGGGCTGCTTCAATCTTCCCTGCGTACAACATTCCTCCTGCATTTAAGATTCGCGCCGATCCCATGAAAATGCCTCACCTGATCAGGTCGTCCGCTTGGTTGTTCATGGATCGCTGCTTCCGAATCGGTGTTGGTTTTTTGGTGGGCGTTGTCATCGCCAGACACTATGGCCCTGCCGCCTACGGTCAACTGGCCTACGTGGTAGCGATGGCGAGCCTGCTGGGGAGTCTGGCCAATGTGGGACTGGACGAAATTGCGCCGCGAGACCTTGCCGCAAAAGATCGGGGCGTCAGCTTGCCTGATCTCCAGAAAACCGCCATCGTTCTGAGGCTGTTCGCGGAGGCATTGGCTTATGTCCTCCTGCTGGGCTTCATGTTGGCTACTCAAGGCTTCACTCTGGTGTTCTGGTTATCGGCTATCTACGGGGGCTATTTTCTGCTCCAGTCAACCGATATTCTGGAATACCGGCTGCGGGTTGACGGGGAATACGGGGCCATTGCCAGGCTCCGCAGCAGCGCCTCCCTGCTTTCATCGCTCGCCAAGCTGACCGCCATCTATTGCGACTTGCCCCTGATCTGGATCGCCGTCGCCATGGTCATCGAGTATGCCCTGGCAACCGCGTGGTACATCCGGATGCTGCATCGGAGAAATTGGTGGTCCGATGCCCGCTTCAACATCGGCTACGCTCAAAATGTTCTGCGACGTTCTGGCTTTTTGATCGTCACCGGATTTCTGGCGGCTCTCCAGGTTCGTGTTGATAGCGTCATGATCGAGCATTTTCTGGGCTGGGAGTCACTGGGCCAGTATTCTGCCGCGCTTAAAATTATGGAGCTGTTTGATACCGGCGCCATTGTTCTATCGATCGTGCTGGTGCCAGAATTTGCCAGAAAAACGGGGGCTGAACTGACCCCGCTCGCCCGCCGAGCCTATCTGGCCGGCATTTCCCTCTATCTGATCTCGATCCCGGTCATGTTCCTGGTTTGGTATCTCTTTCCCCACGTCTATGGTCAGTCATATAGTCAGGGGCAAGCCGTTATGCCTTATCTTTTTATCCGGCCCCTGTTTATCCTGATGGGGTTCCTGCGCACGGGACTGGCCGTTGCCGAAGGGCGCTACACGGCGCTACCCTTTTATGCCTTGTGCGGCTGTATCCTCTCGGCCACGCTGGGCTGGCCCCTCATTCCTGAGTACGGCCTGAGGGGCGCCGCCATGGCCAGCATGGCCAGTCTGCTCATCTCGAATATAGCCATGGACTTATTGCTGTACCGGCGTCACCTCGGCTGGATTCTGACCTGTCCGCTGGAAATAGGCGGTCTGCTCCAGCGCGCCCGCTCATGATCACGGTCATCGTTCTCAACTGGAATGGTGCCGAGGAGACGGTTGCCTGCCTTGATGCGCTGGCTCGTTTGCAAGGCGTCACCCCCAACATCATTGTTTGCGACAATCACTCCAGCGACGACTCGTTCGTCAAAATCAAACGACAACTGGCAGTCATGTCCGCCAGCAATGCGATTTATCGGCATGACCTGCTGGAACCGGGTGGATCGCTTCCCGGTGAGGTGGCCGAGTCAGGATGCCGCTATCTGGGCCTGGTGCAAACCCACGCCAATCTTGGATTTGCGGGTGGGGTCAATATCGGGCTGCGGCTGGCTCTTCAAGATCCATCAATGCAGTTCGCCTGGGTTCTGAATAATGACACCAGGGTAGCGCCAGGGGCACTGCAAGCGCTGGTCGACACCCTCTCTACGCAACCCAACATAGGGTTGTGTGGATCCACTCTGCTCTACCTGGATGATCCTCAACGGATTCAGGCCGTAGGGGGGCTGTATAACCCATGGCTTGGTACCACCCGGCACCTTTTGGGGCAGGCAGTCTACTCACCGGAGCGCTGCTCAACCATCAACACGCAGCAGATAAATTACGTGGTGGGCGCCTCCATGTTCTTTCGTCGGGACTTGCTGGAGCGGGTTGGCTTATTGTCAGAGGATTACTTTCTCTACTTCGAGGAGCTCGATTGGGCCATGCGCATGCAGCAGGTAGCCCCCGAATACCAACTGGGTTATGCGCCACGGAGCCTGGTTTATCACAAGGAGGGTGCCACGGCGGGCGCCAATGATCTGGGTGGCAAGACCTCCAGCCTTACCTCGGACTATTATTTCCAGACCAGCCGATTGCGGTTTGCAAAACGCTATTACCCCTGGCGTTATGGTCTGGTGAGACTCGCCCAAATAGGGATCGCACTAAACCGTTGCCGACGTGGGCAATGGCAATCCTGCGGATTGGCGCTTGGTTTGCTGGTGGGGTGGGTGCCCGGCAAGTGGGTCCCGCTGGCACGGGATGAGAGCGGTTTTAACCGGCCCTAGGCTATCGCCTTCATCACGCGCTTCGCTACGTGATCCCAATCAAACTGCGGTGCTCGCGCCAATCCACGGGAACGCATTTCGGCAAGCAAGCCGGAATCCCGCAGCCCCCGCAGCCCCTGAACAAAGCTCTCTTGGTCGTCCGGATCAAAGTACATAACCGCCTCACCGCCCACTTCCGGCAGGGCAGTCTGGTTACTGGAAAGCACCGGCGTCCCGCAAGCCATGGCTTCAACGACGGGCAGACCGAACCCCTCGTAGCGGGAAGGCATTACCAGTGCGTGGGCGCTGCGATAAAGCGCAGGCAAATCAGTTTCATGCACGAAACCTAGCCCCTTCACTTTATCCGCCACGCCAACCCATGCAGACACCTCAGCCACGGAACGGGAAAGCTCACCACTCAGAAGCAGATCAAACTCACTCGCCAAGCCACTACAGGCAAAAGCTCGAACCATCCCCGCTACGTTTTTATGCGGCTTTTGGTTGCCGACATACAGCAGGTACGGGCGCTCATGCGTCCAGCCAGAGCCTGTCGGGCTAAATTCCTTATCCACCCCATTGCCAGCCAAGGTAATTCTTGCCATGTCAATGCCTGACCAAGCCGCAATACGCTGACGGGAATATTCGGACACCGTGAAAATACAGGCCGCACGGTGTAACGCGGGTCTGACCACGTGCTGATAATAGGCATATTTGACCCAGGAACGCTCATCAGGCACATCCAAGTGAATCAGGTCATGGATCGTCAGCGAAAATGGGCAGGGAGAACCGAGGGGTGCGTTAAACCCAGGAGAGAAGAAATGCCTGGGCCGTTGCCGGGCCAGGATTTGGCTAAGCTGAATCGGATCCCATAAGCCCAAGGGTTTCCCCGGTAAAATCAGGGGGTGCATCGCACAGCGTGCGCTCACCTCGGCGGCATAACGCCCTATACCGTGCGGCCCTAGCCAGCGAGCATCAAAGCTGATTGTCAACATGCCGTGAAGCCGCCCCAAATAAATTTCTTCGGGTAAAATCCACAGTTAGCCGAAAACCCAATCCATCCAACCTTAATTTGGACTATCACGATGCCCGTACCTGAACATGAAATCGAATACCTTGATGAAGGCGAAATCACATTTTCCGACCTGATGGATTATCTCAAGGACAGCTGGCGCGGTCTGATTGCGGGCGCTGTTCTCGGTGCAATGCTAGCTTCCGGGTGGGTTGCCGTCAGCGCCAAATACAAGGCTGAAATAGTGTTGGATAACATCCAGGTTGAAGGTAGCCCAAGTTTGAGTTTCACGTTGTGGCGAACGCTGAGTGAGACGCTGCCTCTGCTGGCCAACCAGTTGGATGGGGTGACCCGCCCCGCCGAAAAGGAGACTGACCGGGCAGGCTGGCTTGCCTCCCCCAAGTGGTGGTTGAAAAACGTCGTTCCAACCTATGGTTTGAACAAAGGAGACGCCAAGGAATTTCCGGCGCTATCTGATTCGCTCAAGGATCAGTATACAACCATCACCAATATCAAAATTACCTATGAGGACCGGAATCAGGAGGTCGCATTAAGGCGGGCAAACCGCACCGCTGACTTCAAAAAGACACGGCGCTCTTTAGTAGCCTGAAATCTATGATTGGCATTTATGCCAACGAAAGCGTGGCCAGTGCCCTGTCCAACACCAAGGCGCTCATGGCCAAGCAAATTGAGCTCAGCTATGCTCATAAGAGAGTTGATGCGCTGCAAGCTTTGATGGGTAGACAAAAATACGACAACCCTCAAGACAAGATCAGTATTGACATTCAAAACAGCCAAGGGCGTTATCTGCCCCTTCAAACCCAACTGAACGCCGAACTACTTGGTTTGGACGACATTGGATCAGATGTGAGCAAGCTGAACGACCAGCGGGCCCAAATCGAACAGCTTGAACAGTTCGCTACTCAAGCCAAGGCCTTATTAGAGGTCATTCCCCCCCTTGATGGACGGGCCCTGCTGGAGGGGCTCCTGAAGCTTGAACAACCACTATCAGCCAATATTCCACCCGATGATCTGATTCGGCGCAGTGTTGCTTTGCGCATCCATAGTGAGCTGATCACCACCCAGATGCGTTTTTCCAGTCAGATGCCGGTCATTTCGAGTACGGTTGGCAAATCGTCCCCCCTGCTCCTGGCCTTGGCGGGCGGTCTCTTTGGCGGGGTACTTCTGGCGGTAGTGACGACGCTCTTCATGAGGAAGTACCGGAGCTATCAGAAACAACAAGCCAACGCGCCTGCCTAAATCGCAAAATCGACCGTTACCTACATGCTCATTCCTGTCATTCTCTCCGGTGGTATCGGCGCACGCCTTTGGCCCGTTTCACGTGAAAGCTTTCCCAAACCCTTCATAAAGCTGGCGGACGGGGAGAGCCTGCTGCAGAAAACCTATCACCGTGCGACCTCCATCGCGGAAGGCGGCGAAGTATTAACCCTTACCCATCGCGACTATTACTTCATGAGCCGCGACGAGTGGGGGCTGGCCTGCCCCCATACAGCCCATCGCGCCCGTTTCATGCTGGAGCCTCAGGGGCGAAATACCGCAGCGGCGGTGGCCATGGCCGCGCTGTATGCCGCCGATCAGTTTGGGTCGGAGGCGACACTGATGGTCCTTGCCGCAGATCATCTGATTCAGGATGAGGCCGCTTTCCAACGCTCCGTAGCCCAGGCCGCCAAACTCGCCTCGGCGGGGTATCTTGTCACGTTTGGCATTCCGCCGACGGCACCCGAGACCGGCTATGGGTACATTGAAACAGGCGAGGCGCTAGCGGAGGGTCATCGGGTTGCCCGCTTTATTGAGAAGCCCACGCTCGAAAAGGCCATGGACTATTTGGCGACCGGTCAATTCCTCTGGAACTCCGGTATGTTCTGCTTCCAGGCGGGTGTCATGCTGGAAGAACTCCAGTGCCATGCCCCCGACATCTATCTGCCTGCGCAAGCCTGCTGGTCTGGCATGGTTGCCGCCGTAGCGGACCCCAGCCGGCAAATGCTGGAAATTCCCGGCAACACGTTTACCGCCATTCCCAGTCGTTCCATCGACTATGCCGTCATGGAACATTCTTCAAAAGTGGCCGTCGTGACCGCCGAATTTGACTGGAGCGACGTCGGGTCCTGGAAGGCCGTGAGTGATCTTCTGACGCCAGATGATCAAAACAACCGCGCTGAAGGGGAGGCGGTGTTTGTCGAGACCCAGAACACCTACATCAAAAGTGATGGCCGCCTGGTCGCTGCATTAGGGCTGGATAATGTGATGATTATTGACACACCCGACGCCCTGCTGGTAGCCCACAGCGACAAGGCACAGAACGTCAAGGACCTGGTGGCCACGCTCAAGTCAAAAAACCACCCGACCTGTACGGTCAGGCGGACCGGGGTGCGCCCTTGGGGAACCTATACTGTCCTGGAAGAAGAAAACCGTTACAAGATCAAGCGGATAGAAGTCTGGCCGGGGCGCAGCCTCAGCCTGCAAATGCACCACCATCGGAGCGAACATTGGGTTGTCGTCAGCGGGATGGCGCGGGTCGTCAACGGAGAAAATGAGATTTTTGTCGGTCCCAACGAATCCACCTATATTGCGGCTGGCTGTGTCCACCGGCTTTCCAATCCCGGCTTAGTGAACCTCGTGTTGATCGAAGTTCAGAGTGGTGAATATTTGCAGGAAGACGACATCGTGCGTCTCGAAGACGAGTATGGGCGCTTCGCGACTTAAGCCTATATCTGTGCCACGGCTTACTTGGCCACAATGAACCGGTTATGTATTTTCGTGGATAACCATGAAACTCCCCCTTGGAGTAAAGCCTCCGTGTATGTTAGGAGTTAGCCAAGCAATACTCCGCCCCCCGCACAGCCCACCACTCCAGCCCAGTCGGTGCCGCTAGCCTGAGGTCCTTCGCGGTGCTTCGGCTCCGCTCAGCACAAGCCTCAGGATGACACAGTGTTCCGTGTCCCCCGCGTGGGAGGCCCGCCCCCGGGCCGGTGCGAGGCAGGTGCCGGCATTGGATCCCGCTCGCGCCGAGGGCGACGAGCCCAAGGAGGGTTGTGTCATCCTGACCGACCAACGGGAAGTGAAGGATCTCAGGCTGCGGCCCCCCCCACAACCCACCACTCCGGCCCAGCCAGTGCCCCTGTCCTGAGCCTGTCAAAGGACTCAGGACGACACAGCGTTCCGTGTCCCCGTGGGAGGCCCGCCCCCGGGCCGGTGCGAGGCAGGTGCCGGCATTGGGCCCCGCTCGCGCCGAGGGCGACGCTCCCACGGGGGTGTGTCATCCTGACCGACCAACGGGAAGTGAAGGATCTCAGGCTACGCCCCCCGCCCCCCGAAGGCCCCAGCCCAACCCGCCCCAAAACCCAAACATCCACAAACCTTCACAACCCATGCTATCATCCGTCCCCTCACACCAAACCAAGCCGGGGGGCAACACAATGATCGATGAACGGGAGCATACCCCCCCAGCCCATCCAAACTCACCACCAGGTGAGCCCCCAAGCCAATGCTTGACACTGCCCCCCAGCCCGCCATGCTTCCCTCTAGCCTCTAGCCTCTAGCCTCTAGCCTCTGCCGTGCTCTCCCTTTCCCTTGCCTTCCTCACCTCCCTCATCATTACCCTGCTCGTCATCAGGTATCAGCACCTGCACGCGCATATGACGGCGGATCACGATTTGGACGGCGTACAAAAGTTTCACAGCGTCCCCGTGCCCCGGATCGGCGGGGTCGGAGTCTATCTGGGCCTGCTGGCCGGGTTGCTGGCTAAGCAGTGGGTCGATGACCCCGTCGCGGCACCCAACCTGCTGCTGCTCGCCTGCGCCCTGCCGGCTTTCGGTGCGGGCCTGACAGAAGACTTAACCAAGCGCGTCGGCGTTCGTGAGCGGCTGCTGGCCACGGTCTTCTCCGCCCTGCTGGGCGGCTACTTCCTCGGCGCCTGGCTCACCCGCCTCGACATACCCGGCCTCGACAGTCTCCTGCACCCGCCCACGCTCCGCGTCGGGTTGGATGCCATCACCATCACCGGCTTCCTGGCTATCGCCGTCACCGCTTTCGCCGTTGCCGGCGTTGCCAATGCTTTCAATATCATTGACGGCTACAACGGGCTCGCTGGCGTCGTTGCCATCATCAGCCTGTTAGGTCTCGCCTATGTTGCAGATCATGTCGGCGACAGGATGGTGCTGCTGGGGGCGATCACGACCGTGGGAGCCGCCGCCGGATTTCTTATTTGGAATTACCCCAGCGGCCTCATATTTCTGGGCGATGGTGGCGCCTACTGCGTTGGCTTTCTGGTGGCCGAACTCTCCGTGCTACTGGTCGCCAGAAATCCCCAGGTATCCCCCTGGTTTCCCCTGCTCCTGTCGTTTTACCCGATCTTCGAAACCCTGTTTAGCATCTTCCGGCGGGTGATCATTGGCAAAAGCCACCCCGGCCTACCCGACGCCGCGCACCTTCATCAGCTCATCTATCGCCGGGTCGTCCGCTGGGCAGTGGGCAGTACCTGCCACAAACAGAAAACCCACCGCAACGCGCTGACCTCACCCTATCTTTGGGTCATGTCAACCTTTGCCGTCATCCCCGCCACCATCTTCTGGCAAAGTTCGCGGATGCTTCAGCTCTTCGCGCTCCTGTTTGCCGCGACCTACCTGCTGATCTACCGCAGTATTTATCAGGCACGGTTCCCCAAGTGGCTATCGATCCAGCAGAAACGGAAGCCATAATGCAGCGAATTAGGCCGGGAGCTTCAGTGGAAATTCGGAAATAACCTATGGGCATTATCAGAACTGAGTTCGAGTTTACCAATCCCTCCAACCCCGCCTTGAGTTCCGTGGTGGCCAATGCCTTGATTGATACCGGAGCAGTCCATCTATGCCTGCCCGAACACATTGCACTACAGCTCGACTTAAAAGAATTGGAACAGCGGGAAGTTACGCTCGCCAATGGACGCCGAGTCAAGGTACCCTATTGCGGTCCCGTCGAGATTCGTTTCAAAAATCGTCGATGCTTTACCGGTGCGATGATCATGGGAGATGAGCCCTTGGTGGGTGCAATCCCCATGGAGGACATGGACCTTGTCATTTTGCCCACCCGGCAGAGTGTCGATGTCAATCCGGCCAGCCCCAATATTCCCATGTCACTTGCGAAGGGAATGGTGCATGCGCATTAAGCATGAAGTGCGAAAAGCTCAATCTCTACAGTCAACGAACCGAACTCAAAGGCTACGGATTCAAAGGCCAAATCACCCGAGCGGCACTCTCCACCCCAAGTAATATCGCCGAAGGCATGAATAAAGAATCCATCAAAGAGCAGTTGCGGTTCCTCGAAATCCAAAGCGAACCCCTCGAAAACTGCCCTTCGACAAGCCTGTCCCGAGCGGTGCCGAGGGGCTCAGCGTGAACGGAGCCCCATTAAATTTCTTCGTTGCTTAACGTCGTCTGACGAATAAAAACACTTAAAAATTCTGGCTATGGGGCAAATAGTGAATCTCTCTGCAATCAAACTAGCCATCATTGGCCTTGGCTATGTCGGCCTGCCATTAGCGGTCGAGTTTGGCCGCAAGCGATCCGTAGTCGGGTTCGATATCAACCTGCGTCGCATCGAAGAATTGCAGAACGGCCACGACAGCACCCTGGAAACTACACAGGAAGAACTCCACTCAGCAAAGGGCCTGTGTTTCACCACCAACACAGAAGACTTGAAGGCCTGCAACTGCTACATCGTCACCGTCCCCACGCCGATCGACGAATACAAGCGCCCCGACCTGACGCCTTTGCTCAAGGCCAGCGAAACCGTGGGTAAAATCCTAAAGCAAGGTGACATCGTTATCTACGAATCGACCGTGTACCCCGGTTGCACCGAAGAAGACTGTGTACCCGTCCTGGAGAAGCACTCCGGCCTCAAGTTCAATCAAGACTTCTATTGCGGCTACAGCCCCGAACGTATCAACCCCGGCGACAAGGAACACCGCGTCACCACCATCAAAAAGGTGACCTCAGGCTCTACCCCAGAAATCGCCGACTTTGTCGATGCCCTCTATAACGAAATCATAATGGCAGGCACTCACAAAGCCCTAAGTATCAAGGTGGCCGAAGCTGCCAAGGTCATCGAGAATACCCAGCGCGACCTCAATATTGCATTGATGAACGAACTGGCGATCATCTTCGACAAGATC
>SXQV01000217.1 GCA_005792805.1 Methylococcaceae bacterium
GCTGATCAATGATCCGGACCTTGATGAAAGTTTCAATATCAACAAGGGACTGCGCACGGCCCGCAAGTTGCTGAGCGACCTCAACGAGCTGGGTATGCCGGCAGCCACGGAATATCTGGATGTCATCTCGCCGCAGTATGTGTCCGATCTGATCGCCTGGGGCGCGATTGGCGCCAGAACCACGGAGAGTCAGGTTCACCGGGAGCTGGCTTCCGGTCTGTCTTGCCCGGTGGGCTTCAAGAACGCCACCGATGGTGGGGTGCAGGTGGCGATTGATGCCATTCATGCGGCGCGGCGGCCACACCATTTCCTGTCGTTGACCAAGGCAGGTCATTCGGCCATTTTTTCCACAACCGGTAACCAGGATTGCCACTTGATTCTTCGTGGGGGCAATGATCGGCCAAATTATGATGCCATCAGCGTCCAGCAGGTGGCGGAAGCACTAGAGAAAGCGGGGTTGCCTCCTCAGATCATGATTGATTTCAGTCACGCTAACAGTCTGAAGCAATATCACCGGCAGATGCAGGTCAGCGAGGAAGTCGGCGAGCAGATTGCCAATGGCGATCGCCGGATTTTTGGCGTGATGGTTGAAAGCCATCTCACGCCCGGTAATCAGAAGCTGGAGGCGGGTCAGCTACTGACTTATGGGCAGAGTATTACCGATGCCTGCCTGGGCTGGGATGACAGCGAAGTGCTGATGGAGAAACTTGCCGAGGCGGCGGGAACCCGCCGGGCCCAGGCGCACTGAGCCGACTCGCTGTCCTGCTGAACAAGCAATTACCTACTATTTTGCTGTAGAATTCAGGCGTCCTGAATGACACATTCATTGCATCGATCATTGACGGCGGACGCACTCGGCGCTGCCATTTTTTCACTTCAACGTACAGGAGATCTGGAATGAGCGTACTGGTTGGTAAACAAGCCCCCGATTTCAAGGCCGCTGCTGTTTTGGGTGATGGCGTCATCGTTGACGACTATTCATTTTCTGAGCGGACCAAAGGCAAATATGTTGCCGTTGTCTTCTATCCGCTGGACTTCACTTTCGTTTGTCCGACCGAACTGATCGCTCTGGATCATCGTCTTGACGAGTTGCAGAGCCGTGGTGTTGAGGTTCTGGCCGTGTCGGTGGATTCACAGTTCACCCACGCGGCATGGCGCAATACTCCCGTGGATAAAGGCGGTATCGGTCCGGTTCGTTACACCATGATTGCGGATGTCAGCCATGCGATCACCAAGGCATATGATGTCGAGGTTGAGGGCGCGGCGGTGGCTTACCGTGGTACTTTTCTGATCGACAGGAGTGGCCAGGTCCGGCACCAGGTTGTGAATGATCTGCCGCTGAGCCGTAACATGGACGAACTGATCCGCATCGTGGATGCGTTGCAGTTCGTGGAAGAGCATGGCGAAGTGTGTCCGGCTGGCTGGAATAAGGGCAGCAAGGGTATGTCTCCCAATGCGGCAGGCGTGGCATCTTACCTGGCAGAAAACGCAGCCAAGCTGTGATTCATTGATGAGGAAATCGCCCGGCGGGTACCGGGCGGTTGGCAAAAGGGGCGAACCTCCGGGTGTCGCCCTTTTTTTGTTCAGTGGGTGGCGGATGCGCCTGTTCGGCGCAGTACCAGGACATGGACCAGTATGGCGACTACAGCGCCGACGAACACGGAGGAAAAACCCAGCATGGAAGCCATGCCGGTGGCGTTTTGTGCGTGGAGTTGATTCATCATGGGCTTGGCGACCATCAGGCTCCAGATGAAGTTGGGGATGTAAAAGGCAATGGCTCCGCCGATTGCCCATTGAATCCCGGATAAATGGCGAGATTCGGCTGTGCGGTAGAACCATAGAGCAATCAGTATTGCGATGATGCCGCCAATCATGATGTCACCTCATTGTTGTTGTTTTGGTTGTCTGGTTCCGTTGGACGCGATGTCCGCAGGGGTCGAGTGCAGAGACTGGGGTGCTATTGAATAGTTCAGCCTCCCTTGGGCCGGCGTTGCCAATAAAGATAAAACGGCAGGCCTATCACCAGCAGGAAGACGCCAAGCAAACTTTCCATTGGCCGTCGCCAGATGATGCTGATACAGAACAGCAACGCGACCAAACTGAAGATCAGTGGAATCCAGGGGTAACCGATTGTCAGATAAGGGCGGGGCAAGGTGGGGTGTCGATACCGCAGGATGATCACCGCCAGCGAAGTCAGACCGTAAAATCCCCATAACCCCAGCAAGGCATAATCCAGCACCCGTTCAAACGCTGCTTTGTCGTGGCCCAGCAAAAGTATCAGGCCCGAGGCCAGTAGTGCTTGCAATATCAAAGCGGGTCCCGGGGTATGGTGAACAGGGTGAACCGCCGCAATTTTTTGGAAAAACAAGCCATCCCGCGCCATGGCGTAGAAGATGCGAGCGCCGGAAAGAATCGCGCCATTCAGTGCGCCCAGCGTAGAAATAGCGGCTGCGACGGTGATGACCTGCCCGCCGGCGCTGCCGAGCAGAGTGGTGGCTACATCCTGCGCTACCCGCTCCGAGTTTTTTACTTCGGCAAATGAGAGCACGTAAAAGTAGGCGAGGTTGGCGAGAAGGTAGACGGCGGCCACTCCAATGATACCCAGCACCAATACCTGAGGAATGGTTCGGTGCGGGTTGCGTATTTCCCCGCTCACCATGGTGAGGTTGTTCCATCCGTCATAGGCCCACAGGGCGGCCGATAAGGCGGCGGTGTAACCAAGCAATACCCCGGAGAAGCTGCGTGGGGGTGCATCAGCAATCTCCACGAAATGTTCCCAGGATCCCTTGCCACTGCCCAGGGCGGCAGCGGCTAGCGCCAGGATGGCACCAATTTTGAGCGCCGTCAGAACGCTCTGCAATGCGCCGCCATGGGCCACACCCAACAGATTTACGCCGGTCAGCAACATGATGCAGGCCATAGCCACCAGCTGTAGCCCGGAAATATTGAGGATGCCCAGTTGGACGATGTCGGCGTCTAGCCCGGTGACGAAATAGCCGATGAAAATACTGGCGGCCAGTCCGATGGTAGCGATCGACCCGGTTTTGCCAATGACGATTTGTTGCCAGCCAAAAAGAAAGCCCCAGACCGGGCCATAAGCCTTGCGCAAAAAAGCGTATTCTCCCCCCGCTTCAGGCAGGCTGGAGCCCAGTTCGGCGTAGGTGAAAGCGCCACACAGTGTGAGCAGCGCCCCAAAAATCCAGACGGCGAAGACGCCTTCGATCGAGCCTGCTTCCCTCGCCATGGTGGCGGGAACCAGGAAAATCCCGGTACCGATGACGGATCCCGCCAGAATCGCCCCTGCGGTGATGGGGCCGAGCGCCCGGGCAAGTTCCGGACGGGTGTTTGTTTGCTGTTGGGACAAAGTGATTCCGGAGCAGAGGTTGAATTGAACTGGCATTGTCCCTGCAGCGGCGGGTGGGTACAACCGGGTTTGACCATGAATCGGCTGGGGTCAGTTTCGCTGCCGGCCCTGACTATCCACGTGACCGAATTCGACAGGGACCAAGCGGGTTGTTTATCATTCACGGCCCTCCATGCCATTCGCCAGGCCGCTTTTCAGCTTGTCAAACATGGGGGCAGACGCTCACACTGTGATGCCGCCAGGATTCATCAAATCCTGAAATCGCCATGCAAACGGCGGCACGTCGCTGACCGGAGTTGGCATGGCAGGCGGCTATTTTAATTCTGGAAGGACCTATGCAATTACCACTAGAGATTACGTTTCGGGGGATTCCGCACTCCGATGCAGTTGAGACCCGAATTCGCGAAAAGGCCGAAAAACTGGAACAGTATTGTCACAACATTACCAGTTGCCGGGTTGCGGTTGAGGCCGAGCATCACAATCATCATCAGGGCAACCTGTACAAGGTCAGAATTGACATCAACGTTCCCAACAAGCATATCGTCGTCAGCCGTGACCATCACGACAAGCAGTCGCACGAGGATGTGTATGTTGCCTTGCGCGATGCGTTTTCGGCGGCGGCGCGGCAGCTGGAAGAATATGTCCGGATACAGCGTGGTGAAGTGAAACACCACAACAAGCCAGAAGTAGACGAAGAGGCTTAACTGTCACTCTGGTTCGGGGCATGGCAGCTCGCTGCCATGCCCCGTTTTTGTGTCTGACTTTCCGAGAAAAATTACCTGGGTACCGGATGCAATGTCCTGCCAGCCCCGGCGTTTGGAATCCATCAGTATCCATAAGAAGCCCAAACCCAGCAGGGTAGCGCTTAACGTCGCTGTCAGGCTCCGCAAAAATGCCTGTCGCCAGGTGACCGGCTGACTTTCCAGGCCGATTACCCGTATCCTCCAGGCGCGCATGCCCAGCGTTTGCCCTCCGTGGGTCCAGAACCAGCCAAAAAACGCGGTGGCAGTCAGAATGAGACAGGCGGAGTACAGTGGGTCATGGGCTGGAAAAGCCTCACCTCGCCGAAAGGCCAGCAGGGCAATCGTGGTTACGAACAGGACGGCGCCCAGGAGTATCCAGTCGTAGACCAGTGCCGCCAATCTCCGCGTCAGACCGGCGGGTTTGAGGGGGGTGGGGTTAGCAAAGACCGGGGGTTGAGGTTTCATTGCTCCCTGGTGTTGAGACCGGGTACGGGCAGTTTGGCAAATGCGGCGCCAAAATACATGGAGACGTACACCAGTGCCGTGACCAGTAATGTAGTCAGGATGATGGGGGGTCGAATCAGTGGCAGAAAAATGAGCAGTGAAAAGAGCGTCACAAACGCGCTGGTATGAAGTGGATGCGAAAGCATTTCGTCCAGCCTGATCTTGAACATGGAGACTCCACCTTGGGTTGGTTGGGAACGAGTACAAAAGCAAGCCATTATAGGGCGGCGTCTGTCTTTTTGCCGTTCCATCCCTTTGTCAGCGAACCAAAGGCGAGGAGCGGGACAGGTTGAAGTGATTTCGCTATTGAGGATGAGGCGATGAAGCGCTGGTTGGTCTGGGCCATTTGGGTGGTGATGTGTGGGTTGTCTGGCGGAATCGTCTGGACCAGCCCGATCAGGGCGGCTGAGTTAGCGGATGGATGGACGGTGTTCGGGCGAGGGGGGCTTGAGGTTCGGGCCGGGCAGAAGAATGGCATCCTGCGTGTTGAATATCAGAACCACAGGGGGGAAGGGTATGTCCAGCTGCGCAAGCAGCTGACGATGGAGTTGCCGAAACGCTATTCCCTGGCATTTGAGTCCAGAGGGCAGGCTCCC
>SXQV01000218.1 GCA_005792805.1 Methylococcaceae bacterium
TGATTGAGTGCTTCTTCAATAAAATCAAACACTACCGGAGAATCTTTTCTCGGTACGAAAAACGAGCCCGTAACTACATGGGATTTCTACGCTTCGTCGCAGCACTCATCTGGCTGCGGTGATACGTCAACAGAACCTAACCCGATTTATGACAATTTGCATTTTTTATGCGCCCGACAAGAAGCTGTCCGCGCCAATTGCGGCAGCCCGTGGGCAGAGTAATCAGCGTTGTCATTCCTGCCCCTCGGACGCTTGCCGCTGGCGCGCCCGAGGGTGAGTCCGGTCGTACACGCTAGCAAGGTGCTGAAAATCGAGGTGGGTATAGACCTGCGTCGTACTGAGATTGGCATGCCCCAGCAACTCCTGAACAGCACGCAAATCGCCGCTTGACTCCAGCAAGTGACTGGCGAAGGAATGCCGCAACATGTGAGGATGGAGATGTTCCGGAATCCCCTGTTTTTTTTGCCAGCGCTCCAACCTTGACTGCACGGTGCGCTGGGTAATGCGATCACCACGGCGACTGAGGAAGATAGCCGGCTCGCTGGCCCTGACGATGAGGCTTCGCGCCGACAACCAGCGCTCAAGCGCCTTTTTAGCACACTCGCCAACCGGCACATGGCGTGATTTCCGTCCCTTGCCCTGGCGCACCAAGACCGATCCAGCCTGAAGATCAAGGTCGGCCAAATCCAGAGATACCAGCTCGGTCAGCCGCAGACCGGACGAATAGAAAGTTTCCCACATGGCAACATCGCGCAACTCCAGAACATCATCGGCCGGTGCCTCCAGCAGGCCGATCATCTGGTCGACATCCAGCAATCTCGGCAAGGTCTTCGGCGCTTTCGGTGCCCGAATCCCTGAGGTGGGGTTGCGATCCAGTTCAGCCTGTCTGATCAGATAATCGAAAAATCCCCGGATGGCCGACAATGCACGTTGCAGGCTGCGACTACCCAGACCAAGGCGGTGCCGGTGGGCTATATGGTCACGAAGATCTGCCGGATGAAGCGCATCCCACCCAGCAATTTCCCGCTCATTGCAGAAAGCCACCAACCGCTGGAGATCACGCGTATAGGCATCCAGCGTGTGAACAGATACCCGCTGCTGAAACCGCAACCGGTCCAGGTAGGCATCCAGCTGGCGGTGCGCAACACTATCCAAGCGGTTTAGTGCGTACCATCGTTGATCAGAGCCGACAATTTTGCCGCCAGCACCTCACTCATCTGCCTCAGAAAAATGGAGCCCATATCCGAGTGGTAACGCTCCGCTTCACGACTGCCTATCGCCAAGACTCCCCGCACGCCAGCGTGACGAAGTGCAATGACGGCATAAGATTGAACAAGCTCGGCATCTTCACCGAACAGAAAGGCCACAGGCTCGCCATCGGGCTTACCGCAGAGTGGCTTATCGCCCTCGATGACCTCCTCACACCAGGCGGTCTCGGGATGGTCTGCCGCAACAAACAGGTTGGCAATCGCACTATCCCGCCAAGGTTCCAGAATGCGAATGACGACGTAGTCCGTCTGAAAAAATTGGTGCAAACCCCAGTCCAGACTGGCCAGAACATCCTCGACACTGTTGGCCTCAAGCAGGGTCAAGGTGAGTTGATGAATACGCTGATACAAGGCATCGTTATCACGAGCGATCAGCACCAGCTCATCAAGCTGCTTCAACAACCGGTGATTTTTTTCCCTTAGCAAATCCAGCTGCCGGGTAACCAGCGAAACGGCCTCACCACTCGGGTGCGGCACCCTCATCCCTTCCAGTAGCGGCAAATGATCCTGAAAGAAAGCGGGATGAGCCCACAGATAGGCGGCAACCTCTTCGGGGGTCGGTCTCCCTGCATCCAAATCAGACTGAGGCGAAATCAGGCCATTCATAATTCGATAGTTCCTTCAAAAACCGTTTTGGCCGGTCCCTTCATGTAAACCGGATTTCCGCGCCCCTGCCACTCAATAGTCAATGGCCCACCGGGCAGATCAACGAATACCGGGCTGGACAATAATCCCTGCTCAATCCCGATCACCGACGCCGCGCAAGCCCCGCTGCCACAAGCCAATGTCTCGCCCGAGCCGCGTTCAAAAACACGCAACCGGGCGTGGTGAGCGTCAACGATCTGCATGAAGCCGACATTTACCCGCTCGGGGAACACCGGATGACCTTCCAATCGGCGGCCCAGGAATTCCACCGGAGCGGAATCGACATCATCGACCACCAGGACGGCGTGGGGATTACCCATGGAGACCGCACCAAAGGAATACGACTGCCCGTCGACCTCAAGCGCGTACAGAGGCTGCTCGGTTATCGCCTGCAATGGAATCTCCGCCGGGGCATGGCGTGGAATTCCCATATTGACCACCACTTGATCGGCATCCGCATGTCGCAACACCAACCGGCCAGCGTCCGTATCCACCTGAATTTCGTCCTTATCGGACAGCCCCTGCTCCCGGACGAACCGGGCAAAGCAGCGGGCACCGTTACCGCATTGAGCGACTTCGCTGCCATCAGCATTGAATATCCGGTAGCGGAAATCGGCGTGGGCATGATGGGCCGACTCCACCAGCAACACCTGATCACATCCAACGCCGAAATGCCGATCGGCCAGAAAACGAATTTTGTCGGGTGACAGCTGCACCGCCTGCCGAATCGCGTCGATCACGACAAAGTCGTTACCCAAGCCCTGCATTTTGGTGAACTTCAACAGCATGACTTAATCCGGCAGCACCCGTTCACTCTGGAACAATTCGGCCACCGTCTCCCGGGGCCGCGCCAGATGCATCTGATCCCCATCCACCAACACCTCAGCCACGCGGGGGCGCGAGTTGTAATTGGAACTCATGCAGAAGCCGTAAGCTCCCGCCGAGCGCACGGCCAGCAAATCACCCTCGGCAATAGCAAGCTCGCGATCCTTGCCGAGAAAATCGCCGGTTTCGCAAACAGGCCCGACCACATCATAGCGTCGCGGCTCGGCCTTCTCACTGTGCTGAACCGGCAGAATCGCCTGCCACGCCTGATACAGAGAGGGCCGAATCAGGTCATTCATACCCGCATCGACGATCGCAAAGTGCTTTTCACCATTCGACTTGAGATATTCCACCCGCGTCAGCAGGATGCCCGCATTGCCGACAATAGCCCGGCCCGGCTCGATAAAAATCTCATAATCCAAACCGTCCAGCCGGCGTGAAAGCACCTCGGCATAAGCGGCCGGCTCCGGCGGCGTTTCATCGTTGTAACGAATCCCCAAACCACCGCCGAGATCCAGATGGCGGATGGCAATTCCTTCCTCTTTCAATCGCTCGGCAATCAACAGAACCCGATCCAGCGCGTCGACAAAGGGATCCAGCGAGGTCAGCTGCGAACCAATGTGGCAGTCAATCCCCACGACCTCCAGATGGGGCATCGCGGCGGCTCGGCGATAGTGGGAAAGCGCCTGGTCCACATCGATGCCAAATTTGTTTTCCTTCAGCCCGGTGGAAATGTACGGATGAGTCTGCGCATCCACATCAGGATTGACCCGCAGGGAAATAGAGGCGACACGACCCAGCTCACCGGCGATACGATTCAGGCGATCCAGCTCGTCCGGCACCTCGACATTGAAGCAGCGAATGCCGACTTCCAGGGCACGGCGCAATTCATCCTCACGCTTCCCCACTCCGGAAAAAACGATTTTCGAGGGATCACCACCCGCCGCCAGCACGCGCTCCAGCTCGCCCACAGACACAATATCGAATCCCGACCCCAACCGCGCAAGCACATTCAGAACGGCCAGATTGGAGTTGGCCTTGACGGCATAACAGACTAGGTGAGGATGCTTCGCAAAAGCCTTGTCGAAGGCATGCCAGTGACGCTCCAGCGTGGCACGGGAATAGACGTAACAGGGAGTTCCAAATTTCACCGCGACTTCGGCAAGCGGTACGTCCTCGGCATACAGGGAGGAGCCGCGATAGTTGAAGTGATCCATTAATTAGGCGCGGAAGGTTCGACTTCCGGGACCTGCTGAGCCGGTGCCGGCTTGGGTGGTGCTTGTGTTTTCGCGGGTGAACGGGGCTCATGCCCCTCCATGTATAAAGGTCCTTTTTGGCCGCATCCCACTATCAAACAGGTCGGCAAAAAGAGCCACGTCAGTCGGGTGATCCTTATCATGACATCCAGTATTACAGAGAAAATTGAACCGGCATTCTAATCGAAATGCCCCACCGGGAGCGGCCCACCTGCGGCCAGTGCCTCCCCGGTCCGCATCACAATCCTCTCGCTCATCGTTCGACTCCCTGCTCAATCAATGGAATATCCGCCGGATTATCCCGAGCCATCCGAGGTACCGCAACTGGGCCAAGACCTAACCCGGCACCCTCAGCGCAAGAAAGCGGATGGTAGAATCTGCCCAGAATCAACGGCCGGTCGCGCACTGGGTCATGGTCAAACCGCCAGAACCTGCCGCCCCCGCCACACATCCCCCTTAAGCGAGTGCGTTGACCGTGCTAGAAATCATCAAACTGGGCGGCTGGATGATGGCCCCCATCATTGCCTGCTCCATCGTCGCCATGGCTCTCATCGGAGAGCGGCTATGGACACTCAGAACCTCCAGGATCATGCCCCCCGAACTCATCCCTCAGGTGTGGGAGCTCCATCGCGATAAAAAGCTGGACGCTCTGGCCCTGCGCCATCTCAAAACCGGGTCACCGCTGGGCACCATCATCTCGGCCGCCCTGTCCAGCCATACACAGGGCCGCGAGGCCATGAAGGAAAATGTCGAACACGCCGGCCGGCAGGTCGTGCATGAGCTGGAACGTTATCTCAATACTCTGGGCACCATCGCCTCCATTTCCCCCTATCTCGGCCTGCTCGGCAGCGTCCTCGGCATGATGAAAGTCTTTGCGACCTTCTCGTCAGCGGGCAGCGGTCTCGCCAATCCTGCCCAACTCGCGGGCGGCATTTCGGAAATCCTTATCGCCACGGCAGCTGGCCTGGCGATCGCCATTCCCACACTGATCTTCTACCGCTACTTCCAGGGCAAAGTGGCCGAATTAACGGTGCGGATGGAAGAGGAAGCCGTACAATTGATCGCCGCACTCAACCGTAATCCCTGATCCGGTCGTCACCATGAACTTCCGCCCCCGGCACCGCGACGAGCCCGAACTAAACCTCATCCCGATGATCGACGTACTCATCGTGCTGTTGATCTTCCTGCTCCTCACCACCACCTTCAGCCGCGAGGCGCAGCTGCACATCAGCCTCCCGCACGCCCCCGGCGTGGGCGGCATGCCGGCCGGGGAAAAGCAGGGCTTGCAGATCGTGATTGGCCCGCAAGGGCAATACCGCGTCAACCAGCGCGAACTCCCGGACAATCAGCCCAACACGGTCAAGCAAGCCCTCAAGGCGGCGGCGGGCGACAATCCCGATCCGCTGATCACCATCAGCGCAGATCGCAACGCCACCCATCAATCGGTCATCACCGTGCTGGATGCAGCCGGTCAGCTGGGCTATCAGCATGTCAGTTTTGCAGCGGAAAGCAGCCCTGGTCATTGATCCCTGTGAACCTGAAGCAATCCTTCCACCTTTGGCTCCAGCGTCAGTGGTACGACACCCCTGCCCCCAACCCTTTCCTGACCGGGCTGGAACGCGTCTTTCTCCGGGCCGTCGAGTTACGGCAAACAGCCTATCGGACAGGACGGAAACCCATAGAGCGGCTCCCCGTACCGGTGATTGTCGTCGGCAATCTCACCGTCGGCGGCACCGGCAAAACGCCACTGACCCTCTGGCTCGCCGGCCTGCTCAAGCAGCAGGGCTATCGACCCGGCATCATCAGCCGTGGCTATGGCGGAAAAAAGCAGGCCCAGCCCCTGATCGTCGGACCGGACACCTCACCCGAAGAAGCCGGAGACGAACCCGTACTCATCGCGCGCCGCAGCGGCTGTCCCGTGTGTGTATTTCCCCGCCGCGCACAAGCCGGGCGCTTATTGCTGGCGACGGCAGATTGCAACATCCTCATCGCCGACGATGGCCTGCAACACTATGCACTGGATCGTGACATCGAAATCGCCGTGGTGGACGGTGCCCGCGGCTTCGGTAACGGCCACGGCCTGCCGGCCGGACCACTGCGCGAACCACCAGCACGCCTGCAAAGTGTCGACTGGGTGGTCTATTCCGGCATCGGCCCGGCTGGCAGTACCGTCATGACCCTGACCAGCGGTAGCGCGGTCAACCTGGCCAATCCCGACTGTCATCGTCCTCTGTCAAGCTTTGTGGGCGACCCGATTCATGCAATAGCCGGCATGGGTAATCCGCAACGGTTCTTTGACGATCTGCGAAAACAGGGGCTGGCAGTGGATGGCCACGCCTTTCCGGACCATCATGCTTACCGGCCCGAAGATCTCGGCTTCGCCGGTTCCACACCACTGCTGATGACAGAAAAGGACGCCGTCAAATGTCGCCGTTTTGCGACTGCAAACTTCTGGTTTGTCCCCGTTCAGGCCCGACTCCCCGCCGCCTTTGGCGAGCAATTACTCACCCAACTGAAGACAAAAACTCATGGACAAAAAGCTGCTTGAAATCCTGGTCTGCCCCGTTTGCAAAAGCGATCTCATCTACAAGAAAGAAGAACAGGAACTGATCTGCAAGGCCGACCGGCTGGCCTATCCCATCCGCGACGGCATCCCCGTCATGCTGGAAGTCGAAGCCCGTCGCATCAGCCTTGAGGAATACGACGCCCTGCCCAAGAAAACCCCACTGGTTGAGTAAATCATGACCCGCTTCAAGATCGTCATACCGGCCCGGCACGGCTCCAGCCGACTGCCCGGCAAGCCGCTACTGGACATTGCCGGCCAGCCCATGATCGTGCATGTCTGCGAGCGGGCACTGGAGGCGGGTGATGACGTCTATGTGGCGACCGATGACGAGCGCATTGCCACAGCGGTAGCCCATCTGCCCGTGACCGCCGTCATGACCCGAGAGGATCACGCCAGCGGGACCGAGCGCATTACCGAAGTGGCAGATCAACTGGACTGGCCAGATGACACCCTCGTCGTCAACCTCCAGGGTGACGAACCGCTCATGCAGCCCGACCTGATACGCCAGCTGGCCAGCGCACTGGCCGAACAAAACACCGCCGAAATCGCCACCCTGGCCGCCCTCATCGACGACCCCTCAGATGTCTTCGACCCGCATGCCGTCAAAGTGGTACTGGATCGCTTCGGCCATGCTCTCTACTTCAGCCGCGCCCCCATTCCCTGGCATCGGGACAGCTTCGGCCAGACCGGCCGCCAGGCTGGTTGCGATTACCCCTGGCGGCGGCACATCGGCATCTATGCCTACTCCGCTGGATTCCTGCGACGCTATGTCAACTGGCCCCCTTCACAACTGGAATCGGTTGAAGCGCTCGAACAGCTCCGTATTCTCTGGCAAGGCGAGCGCATTCTGGTCGTCCCGGTGGATTCCGCCCCGCCTGCTGGAGTGGATACCGAAGCGGATTTGCAACGGGTAACAAGGCTCTTTGGCACCCTCCGAGAGAACGCATGAATCCGGCGGATCGGCGAAGCTGAAAGGTGACCTGGGGCCTTTTCAGTTGAAAAGAGTTGTGCCCAAGAATATCCAGCCCGTACTGATGAGCCGACCCGCTGGGTTTCCGCTTTGCTCCAACCCATTAGCCTACGGGCTCCAGCGAAGGGTTATGCCGCTCACTGCACGCGCGCGACATGCTTTTTGTTCGTGGCAGAACGTTCAAGCTTTCCTTCGCGCATGAGGATGCCAAGTACGCTGTAGGAAAGATAGTCTTTGGACCCGCCTCCGTAGTCGCTCCGCAAGCCAAGCAGGCTCGCTGCGTCAGAGTTGGAGATTCCGTTGGGATTGGCTTTGGCAAGCTCAAGTACGGCGTCCTTTAAGAGTGCCAAAGCGACTTGAGCCTTCTCTTTGACACCCGAAGGCACAACAACCGAAGTTCGTGCTTTCTTCGATAGGCCGGAAGGCAGAACGTTATTTAGTAGGCGACCGCCAGTGTCAACTGTGCCAAACGACGCAATCAGCTCCGCCTCGAGCCGGATGGCCTGAGGCTCACTTAGTGCGTCGACCAGCCGGGATACCAAGGCATTGCAGCCAGCAGCTTCGATCTCCTTGATCTTCCGCCCCTTACGCGAGTCGTCAGGACTAACGAGATGGTCGTGCGAGCGTGTCCCGGTGCCCTTGCCGATGTAGAACGGCATTGCGGGTGATTCACGCGGATCTTTGAGGGCGTAGACGTAGTACGAGGTATCACTGGACATGGGCGACACGGGTTTAGAGCGGCCTAACGTAGAAGTCACCGGCGCTGCGCGGCTTTATCGCGCAGCGTCCGTGTGGACTGCCGGGTTATGCGTCATAGACTTTCGAACCATGCCGTATCAATGCTGACGCGCTCAACGAGTTCTGTTTTAACCCCCAGCGCCAACTCTTTCAGTTTCTCTGCAAGTTCGTCACCATCGACAAGATCAATCGGCGGTGCCCCGTCTCTCGTGGCTTCTTTGACAGCAGCGGGTGTGAAAGAGCCCGTTGTAATAAACAAGCCGTAATTATTCAGCGAGCCTCGGCTAGCGAGTGATTTCGCCCAGGAAATCCGGCAGCTTTCCCTCGAACAAAAGGTTGAGAGCGTCGGAAGAGGAGACGTTGTTTTTAGCGCAGGTTGAAAGATAGCTTCGAACCCGACAA
>SXQV01000219.1 GCA_005792805.1 Methylococcaceae bacterium
CCTCTCCGCCAAAACAGCATTCAACGAGAGCCAAAGAAGGCCGGAAACCCAGATAAATAAACGGTTCCGGCCTTTTTGTTGTTCAACGAAATACAACCGGATGCGTTGACATGCCCCCAAATGCCCCTCACCGACCCGACCATCAAGAACGCCAAGCCACGGGGCAAGGCCTACAAGCTAGCGGACGGAAAAGGCCTCTACCTTGAAGTGTCCCCGAATGGGGGCAAGTGGTGGAGGGTCAAGTATCGGGCTGGGGGCAAGGAGAAGCGGCTGTCTGTCGGCACGTATCCGGAGGTCTCGCTAAAACTGGCAAGAGACCGACGGGACGCGATACGGAAACAGTTGGCCGATGGAATCGACCCGTCAATCCAGCGTCAGGCGACCAGGGCCACCCGCTCAGACCGGGACGCCAACAGTTTTGAGGCGCTCGCGAGGGAATGGCACCAGCAGCGGCATGAACTGACACCCAAGCACGCCGCCAACCTGACGGCGCGACTGGAGCGGGATATATTCCCCTGGCTGGGAAGCAGACCCGTCATGGACATCACCGGCCCGGAAGTGCTAGCGGTACTCCGACGCATGACCCACCGAGGGGCGGTTGAATCTGCGCACAGGGCCAAGTGCACCATCAGCCAGATCATACGGTTCGCCGTGGCGACGGGCAGAGCCGAGCGCGATCCATGCCCCGACCTGAAGGGCGCGTTACCGCAACCCAAAAAGGCGCACTTCCCCGCCGTTACCGATCCCGCCAGCGTGGGCGAGCTACTCCGTCAACTCGACGGCTACTACGGGACGTTCCCTGTCACCTGTGCGCTGCGGCTGGCCCCCCTGGTATTCGTCCGACCCGGCGAACTCCGTCACGCCAGATGGGAGGAGATAGACCTGGACGCCGGGACATGGCGGTTTCTTGTCACGAAAACGAAAGTGGACCACCTGGTACCCCTCTCCCACCAGGCCATACGCATCCTTCGGGAACTTCACCCCCTGACCGGGCACGGTATGTACCTGTTCCCGTCGTCACGCACCATCACCCGCCCAATGAGCGACAACACCATCCTGTCAGCACTCAGGCGACTGGGGATACCCAAGGATGAAATGGTAGGACATGGCTTCAGGGCCATGGCCCGGACATTGCTGGCGGAGCAGTTGCACTTTAGGCCGGAAGTCATCGAACACCAGTTGAGCCACCGCGTACCCGACACCCTGGGGGCCGCCTACAACCGGACGAAGTTTCTGAAGGAGCGTATCGCCATGATGCAAAGCTGGGCAGATTACCTTGACACGCTGAAGGACACCGGAAGCAATGTGGTGCCGATAGGCAGAGCGGTATAATCGTCACGCTCGCCTAGCTCGACGGAGCGAAAGCCGGAACCCTTCACCGGCTGGCGAGTATCCACCTGAAGGACGCCATGAAGGAGCGCGTCATGACTGATTACACGATAGATGCCCAGTGGGACGATGAGGCCCGCGTCTGGGTAGCCACCAGCGAAGACCTGCCCGGATTGGCGACCGAAGCCGACACCGTGGAAGCCCTCACCATCAAGCTGAAGACGATCATTCCTGAACTGCTGGAATGTAGCGGCCAGCCCGCCACGTCGATTCCGTTTCACCTGCACACTCACCGGCACGTCATCGCCCTAGCATCCTGATGGATAGCTATACCCCCGAGCTAATGCAGCTCTTGCGGCTGGCTGGCTGCTATCGCTTGCGCAACGGCAAAGGCGACCATTCCATTTGGTTCAGCCCGGTCAGCGACCGCCCTTTTGTCGTCGATAACAAAATCAAATCCAGGCACACCGCTAATGCGGTACTGAAGCAGGCCGGATTACCAAAGGCTTTTTGAGCGCAACAAACCACGAAATGGAAGTTACGGACAACCGCCGATTGATACTTGAAAGATTGGTGCGTGGTGAAATCTCGGTTGACCAGGCAGAGAGGCAACTGCAATCAGAGCAAAAGCCAGCATCAAGACAGAGACGAGGCAGGCCGCGCAAGGTTTACGAGAGGCTTGTTGTCTCCGTGATATGGATAAAGTTCCACGAAAGATACGGAAAGCAAAGACTCCGAGACTTGCTGTCAGAGTCTTTGTGCGTCGATTCGTCCGTCATATCCAAGCACATTGCAAGATTAAATAAGCTGGCCAAAAACCCGGCCTATTTCATTGGGCGAATACGGCTTGATGATAGCGATGATGAGCTTGTTTTAATGGTATCCGCAAGGGAATTTGGCGCTATCCAAAGATGTATTAGACGTGCGCACATGCGGCTAGGCAAGGATGGCTTGGTTTGCCTTTTCGACTCGCTATTACAGTGTGCAATAAATCTGGGCTGATTTTTGCCTAACCACCGCTGACCGAGGACGCGGAACATTCTCGACCATCAACAACAACCCATGAGGTTCAGTGATGGCCGCAACCGTAAGAGCGCCGGATAAACCCGGCAAACGCACTCCCCAGACCTATAAGCCCCACCCGATCCCGGAGACGGGTTTCGTCAGGCTTCCGTCAATCCTCGCGATTTACCCCGTGTCCCGGACCACCTGGCATACCGGCGTCAAATCGGGCCGGTTCCCGGCCCCTGTGCGCCTGGGTGAACGGACGGTTGCCTGGCGAGCCGAGGACATCCGCAAGCTGATTGCGGGGGAGGCTGTATGAGGACATTCATAAGTCACGACTCCCAGAATTTGGGGAATCCATCAAAAGCTTTGATGGGACTTTTCGCTACGGCTGGGGTAAGGTCTTCGCCGTGCCGGTACGCCTACCGGACAGGGCCGTCAACCCTGAAGCAGAGGCGCAGCAAGCGCCACCCCGAGGCGCTTTTTCATGCCCGTCGTCCTATCATGGCGGCTGGCGTGGGCAGCCTTCGGGCTGGCCGGTTCCTTTGCCCGGTTTTGACGACCCACGCCAGTCCGCCACCCAAGCCGTCAACTGAAGTGGTGGACTCCAACCCAGCAAAGGAGTCTTTACCCATGTCTTACGACAAACCCACGGGCGCAATCCGCCCAACGTCCCCCACCCCTGAGACTCTTCAGGGTCTTCTCTGCGAGCTGGAAGCCGCTTGCGACCTGACGGAGCAGCTCCTGGTCAACGGCCACGATGCCGAGGTGCTCGCCACCCTCGTTCAGTCGTTGGGTGAAATGACCGACCTGCTGAAGGGAGGCCGCGCATGAACCGCCACTACCTAGCCCGACTCACGACCGTCAATATCGATGGCAGGCCTTGCCCGCATCACTGCCGGTTGACCCCGGATTTTTCGTCGTGCAAGGCCGCTTTGGAGGCGGCTGAATCTTTCGAAGACCCGGAGAGCCTTCGTATCTGTAGTTGGCATTCCGGCGGTCCGGAGGGGCCGCCTGACCCTCAGACACGAAAAAGCCCCGGCAGTGCGACCAACACCCCCGAGGCTCCACAACAGAGAAAACAGCACGGCCATGGTATCACCGAACTACTCGGAATGGTTGTGGCTGGGCTGTTTTTCTCTGCGGTCATGTGGGTTTCGATTGCCGGAATGAGCGGCCTTGATGCACCAGAAGTCAGCCGCGAGCTGGCGGAGGTGGCTGATGGCCGTTAAAACAACATCACCCACCGACATCGCCGCCGCCCTCGCCTTCATTCCAGCCGAGGATCGGGACATCTGGGTAAGGATGGCCATGGCGATCCGAGCCGCATTGGGCGAAGACGGTTTTGCCGTTTGGGACGAATGGTCGCAGTCGGCTGCGAATTATCAGGAGCAGGCCGCCAAAGAGGTTTGGAAATCCGTCAAGCCGGATGGCGGGATCACGCTGGCGTCACTGTTTGCCCTGGCTCGCGAGCAGGGCTATACCGGCGTACCGGACACCCGTCCGGCCTTGGATACCTTCGATGCCCGCTGGCAGGCCGGGACGGAGACCGGCGCGGCAAAACACCCTTACCTGAAGATCAAAGGGGTTGGAGCGCACGGCCTCCGCGTCAGAGGTAAGACGTTGATGATTCCCGTGCGAGACCTGGACGGTAAGCTGCTGTCGGTTCAATCCATCTACAAAGACCGTGAAGGAAAATGGGCCAAAATCTTCTTTCCCGGCTCGAAAGTAACCGGCGGTAGTCACTCGATTGGCGACCTTGCGAGCAGCGTCATCATTATTGCCGAGGGCTACGCCACCGGCGCATCCATTCATGAGGCCACCGGCTACGCGGTCGTGATTGCCTTCGACTGCCAGAAGCTGGCCGTTGTCAGTCAGGCGCTGCGGGCAAAGTATCCAGCCACCCGGCTGCTGATTGCTGGGGATGATGACATTCACCCGGACAAGCCCAATCCGGGCCGCACCAAGGCCGCCACCGCCGCTAAGGCGATTGGCTGCGGCGTGGTCTTCCCGGCGTTTGCCGATGGGCGTGGCGGGGATTTCAACGATCTTCACCAGAGGGAAGGCCTGGACGCCGTGCGCACCCAGATTGAGTCCGCACTGGTGCGGGAAGCCGATAAGACCGGGCCACTACCGAAAGACAAAAACTCCACACATAACTCAAACTCAAAAAAACCAGCATATTCAACACAGATCAACACTGGCGCGGCTTCCAGCCAGCACGCCCCCGTCACGAACCAGCACGAAACCTTACAGATTCCCTCTGGTGCTTTTGTCATCGAGCGGGATGAAAAGCCGCCCACGCTGCTGATTGAGTCCGAAGCGGCGCGGCGTCTGGCCGAATTCATGCAGGGTCACTTTGCCCTGAACGCATCAGTTAGCGCCTGGCACCGTTTCACCGGGACGCACTGGGGGCAGGTCAAGCCGGATGTTGTTGATGAGGCAGTGACCGCCGCGCTGTACGCCGCCTGTGATGGGATCGGGTTTCGAGCGCGGTATCAGCTAGACGTGAGCGCCATTATCCGGCGCGGCAATCTGCTACCACTGCCCGAGGTCATTCCTGGCAAGTTGCCGTTCCGTAATGGGTTGCTGGACGTGGTGACCGGGGAACTGGTGCCGGTAACAGCCCTGAACGCTGACCGTTGGTGCATACCGCACGACTACCACGCTGGCAGTCACTGCCCCGCGTTTCGGTCGTGGCTTGACCAGGCGACGGGGCAGGATGCGGGCAAGCAGACGATGCTACTCGCCTTCATCGCCGCCGCCTTGACCGGACGCGCAGACTTGCAGAAGTTTGTCTTTATGCGCGGCCCCGGCGGAACCGGCAAATCGACCTTCATGCGGCTGCTTCAGGAGATTCTTGGGGAGGCCAACTGCGAGTCCACCGACCTGAAGAGCCTTGAAGTGAATCGTTTCGAAACGGCGAAGCTCTACGGTAAACGCCTGGTGACGATCACCGATACCGACAAGTACGGCGGCAGCGTGAACGTGCTGAAGGCCCTTACTGGGCAAGACGCTATGCGCAACGAGCAGAAGCATATCCAGCAAGGCGGGACCTTCACCTTCGGCGGGATGGTGCTGATGGCGGGTAACGAGACGCTTCAGACTACGGATTACACGTCTGGCCTGGGGCGAAGAATGGTTGTACTCGACTTCGACCGGGTATTGACCGCCGGGGAAAAACGGGCATTTCTAGGCGAGGGCGGGGAGGCGCGGCTGCGCGAGGAAATCCCAGCCATTATCAACTGGGCTTTAACGCTCGACCGCGATCACGTCGCCGCCGTATTCATGCACCCGCCTGATTCGGTTCAGCAGTCGACTTTTGACGCCGCCGCCGATCAGAACCCATTACTGGGCTGGATCACCGATTCAGTTTCGCCGAAAGCAGGGAGCAAAGTTCACATTGGCGACCGCAAGGAGGGAAAAAATCGTGATGGAAGCGTTTTTTACGTGGGATCTGAATACAAGCTGTATCCAAATTATTTGCTCTGGTGCAAGCATTCCGGAAGGGAGTCCGTGTCATTGCAGCGGTTTTCAAGACTGGTGCTGGACGTGCTGAAAAATACCCTACAGCTGGCTGTCATCAAGGGCCGGGACGGTTCGGGCGCGTATCTGCAAGGAATCAGGCTCGACGAGGCCGCCGCCGCTTTCTGGAGGGGCAACGAGTGACGGACTATGACGGACTATGACGGACTGAAAACGGCTGCAACCCCCGTCAGTGCTGGCCTGTGCTGGATGTGACGGACTTTTGTTGATTTATTTGTATAGAAAAAAACGTATCTACTCAGCGTAAAAAAAGTAGAAATAACTAAAAATAAAGCTTGACAAGGTTTTTCGCTCGAAAGGCCGTTTTTTCGGTTCAGCGGCCGCATTGTCTTAGGTTCCTTGTCCGCGCCTCTTTCGTTATCTCTCCGGGCGTTTTGACACCCCTCAGATGCCCTCTCGACCCGTCCATCAGATCGTCCGCCTGACGGGCCCTCAGGAGGTCAAAATCGACTTTTAAAACCGCCCTTATAATAACCGTAACTTCAAATTCTTCAGAAGGTTACGGGTTTGACCATCGACAACATTGACGTCAAGGAAACACTCAAGCGCGTCCAGGTGCTGCTCGATGAAGAGCCTAATCTCTCGCCAGCACTCCGATCGACCCTCGAAGTCCTGATCCTCGTCGTTCAGCTCATGGTCGGCCGCCTCAGCCTTTCAAGCCGCAATAGCAGCAAGCCTCCATCGACCGATCGCTTCCCCACCCCAAAGAAGCCTAAGGAGGGGGAGGCCAAAAAAACCGGCGGCCAGAAGGGCCGCGTCGGTACCACCCTCAAGAAGGTGGAGAATCCCGATCAGATCGAAAACCTGCCAGTCGATCGGAGCGCACTCCCTGAAGGAGAGTACACCGAGGTCGGCTACGAAGCCCGACAGGTCTTTAACATTGAGATTCAGCGCGTTGTCACCGAGTACCGGGCTCAGATTCTCGAAGATGCCCATGGGCAGCGCTTTACCGCCGCCTTTCCTCTCGAAGTCTCTAAGGCCGTTCAGTACGGCAACGGCGTCAAGGCCCAGGCGGTCTACCAGTCTCAATATCAGCTGATCCCCTATAACCGGGTTCAGGAGTACTTCCGTGATCAGCTCCAGTTACCGATCAGCCAGGGCTCTGTCTTTAATTTCAATCAACAGGCCCATGCCGCATTGGAACAGTTCGAACTGACCCTGATCAACCGATTACTGACATCACGGGTCCTCCACAGCGATGAGACCGGCATCAACATCAATGGCACCAACCACTGGCTGCACTGCGTCTCCAACCCTCAGTGGACCCTCTTCTATGCCCATGCCAAGCGGGGCATGGACGCTATGGAATCGAAGGAAGTCCTGCCGCACTTTGAGGGCATCCTGGTCCATGACCACTGGAAACCCTACTTCAATCTCAAGTGTCAGCATGCCCTCTGCAATGCCCATCACCTCCGTGAACTCACCTATGCCCACGAGCAGGAAAACCAGCAATGGGCCGAGGCCATGAGAACCTTGCTCCTTGAGATCCATGAGGATGTCAAAAATCAGGAGGGCAAACTCTCCAAGGATCAGGCCGAAACTCATCTCAAGGCCTACCGAAAGATCCTCGAGGCGGCCCACACCGAATGCCCAGAGCCCATCAAGCCAGCAGGCCAAAAAGGGCGAGTCAAAAAGAGTAAGTCCCGCAATCTCCTCGAAAGGCTCATCCACTTCGAGACCGAAACCCTGAGGTTCATGACCGACCCCGACGTCCCTTTCACCAACAACCAAGGAGAAAACGACATCCGGATGACCAAGGTCCACCAGAAAATATCCGGCTGCTTCAGATCTCAGGAGGGCGCCGATATCTTCTGCCGGGTTCGAAGCTACCTTTCAACCTGCGCCAAGAACAAGGTCTCGGCATCCGATGCCCTCAACCTGCTGTTCGAGGGAAAGTTGCCGGATTTCCTTGGCGAGCCCCTCAGCTAGCCGAGGGACGCTGAGTAATTAC
>SXQV01000220.1 GCA_005792805.1 Methylococcaceae bacterium
AGCCGTCATTCTGAGGCTGCAAGGTCTTGCGTGAACTGTGATGCGGCACCTCCCATCTTCCGCAAGGTGTGCGGCTCACTTGGCGTTCAAAGCCCGTAGGCTAAAAGCGCAGCGGAAACCCAGCGATACCGGAGAGTCAGCGCCGACCAAGCAAATCCTCCACCGCCAGCCCGTGCCGATGAGATGCCCGTCTGGGCTGGCGGGTTGTTTTACCGGGTTTCGGTGATGCCCCAACCCCGCCTACGGGCTGACGCTGGGTCGCTTTAATCGGCAGATACGCTCAACCTGATGGGGGCGGGTGCTGGCCTCCGGTTTGCAAAGCGGCCGCTGAGCGGGGCCAGGCATCACGAATTCTGTTTACCACGCCACCGTGAAAATCCACTATGCTGTTTCGCAGCATGACCGATCACACCCATTCCCCGCCTTTTGCCCGCCTTTCCCCGGACGCCATCCTCAATGCACTGGACAGTGTTGGCTTTCGGTGTGATGGGCGTCTGCTGGCCCTGAACAGCTATGAAAATCGCGTGTATCAGGTCGGTATGGAGGACGGGCCAATGCGGGTGGCCAAGTTTTACCGGCCTAACCGGTGGAGTGATGCGGCCATAGGCGAAGAGCACGCTTTTATGCAGGAGCTGGCTGAGGCCGAGTTGCCTGTGGCACCGCCGCTGGCTGGTTCTGACGGGGCGACCCTGCATGAGTTCGACGGATTTCGGTTTGCGGTTTTTACGCGGCAGGGTGGTCATGCCCCGGAATTCGATGATGAATCCACGCTGAAACGCATGGGGCGACTGATTGGCCGCATCCATGCTGTCGGTGCGCTCAAATCCTATCAGGCCAGGCCGGTACTCGATCTTGCGACTTTCGGTGAGGAACCGCGTGATTTTTTACTGGCGCATCACTTCATACCGGTCGAGCTGCGGGACGTTTACGCTGATGTGCTGGAGCAGGCGCTGGCCGGAGTCCGGCGCTGCTATGATCATGCCGGCGATATCACACGGCTTCGTCTGCATGGGGATTGCTATGCAGGCAACGTGTTGTGGACAGATGAAGGCCCGCATCTGGTCGATTTTGATGACAGCCGGATGGGGCCAGCCATTCAGGACTTATGGATGCTGCTCACCGGTGATCGCCACGGGATGGCGGCCCGGATCAGCAGTCTGCTGGCGGGATATGAAACGTTTTACGATTTTGATCCGCGCGAACTGAATCTGGTTGAAGCGTTGCGGACACTGCGTCTGATTCATTATTCCGCCTGGATTGCCCGACGCTGGGACGATCCCGCCTTTCCTCTGGCATTTCCCTGGTTCGATTCTCCGCGTTATTGGCAGGATCGCATCCATGAACTGCGTGAGCAGGTGACGGCCATGCAAACCCCCCTGTCTGGATTGACCTGACGGTGACTGATGGTATGGAACGCAATGTCACTTCTGCCGTTGGCTTCGGCTCCGCTCAGCCAACGGTTTCGATGTGGGGCATCTGCATCAGTCCAAATCAATTCTGCTGCCAACCCAGGTGTGCCTGACTGCCATCTGGACTTCTCCCAGAAACAGCAGCAGGGCCAATATGAGCGCGAACATTGCCAGCACGAACAGCAGACCCAGCGCTTCTGATGGGTCAAAGTGCAGCAATCCCCCCAGAAACAGCAGCGCGACCAGTGAGCAAATCAACAAGGCGCTGGCAACGCACAGACCCACAGACCAGCCGGTGAGCCTCAGCCGGCGAATCTGAACTTTTAGCTCCGCCCGTGAGGCGTGGATTGCCTGCTGCGATTCGATCCGTTCCTCAAGCCTGCGGGCATGATCAATAATGCGTGCAATCCGGGCGCTCAACACATTGATAAAACTGCCGATTCCGGTCAGCAGAAAAACAGGGGCTACTGCCATCTTGATCAGATTGGCAATATCGGCAACGGCGTAGTAATTCTCCATTTCGCTCAGTTCTCAAGTTGCAGTGGGCTGGGTATCAATGAATAATCCATGCTCCGGGGTTCTGCCGGTCAATCCCGCCCAGTGTGGCGCTGCCGAACCCCAGTGACCGATCTCGTCCTGGCCAGAAACACGGGCTGTCATCGACGCTATCCAGGGGTCTGATGAAGCGGCTGGGCACATTGTTACCGAACAGGGTTATCCAGCCGTTAATCATCAGCGGAAAAGACCTCTATGCGCGCATGGATTGCATTATTGATTCTGTTGGCAGGCGGTTGTGCGGTCAGGGGGCCAGATTACCAGCCGCCAAAGGAGATTGCACCGGGCGGGTGGAGGTCAACGGATGTCTTTGCCCGTATCGGCGGAGAAAAAATTCCCGAAATGGCGTGGTGGAGCAGATTTCGCGATCCGCTGTTGCTGGCGCTCGTAGACAAGGCGCTGGAACGTAATAACACGATCCAGTCCGCCATCGGTGCGGTGTACAAGGCAAAGGCCATCCTCCTGCAAATTCAGATGAACTGGGTGCCCACCGTCCATGCCGGTGCTGGCTACATCTCCAACGCCTATGACCGCAACAACAGCACGGGTGCC
>SXQV01000221.1 GCA_005792805.1 Methylococcaceae bacterium
TATTGGCGGTGTCGATACCAAATTCGGCGACTTTCTCCGAATTGGTCGAAATCGCGACAAAGTGCTTGGCGACCGCCGCAGGATCCTTGACCTGATTCAGCAACCACTCACGCGCAGACTTGGCGTTCGCCATGGTTTCCAGCGTGGTGAAGGTTTTGGAGGCCACGCAAAACAGCGTCGCTTCAGGATCCAGGCCAAACAGTGTCTGGACAAGGTCGGCTTCATCGACATTCGAGATAAAGTGCACCCGCAAGCCGGGGTCCACGTAGGGCCAGAGAGCCTGGACCACCATGCGCGATCCCAGATCGGACCCACCGATGCCAATGTTGACCACATCCGTGATGGACTTGCCAGTGCACCCTTTCCAGCGGCCTGAGCGCACGGCTTCGGTGAAACGACGCATCATGCCGAGGACACGATTGACGTCGGGCATGACATCGTCTCCATCCAGCAAGATCGGCCGGTTAGACCGGTTGCGCAACGCTATATGCAGTACGGCGCGATTCTCCGTCACATTGATGCGGGCACCACGAAACATGGCCTCGATTTTTGTGGAGAGCTTGGACTCCCCGGCCAACTGCTCAAGAAGGCCCAATGTTTTCTCGGTAATTCGATTTTTGGAGAAATCGAAAAGAATGTCGTTGAACGTCAGGGAAAACCGCTCGAATCGCTGCGGATCATCGGCAAACAAATCCCGCATATGCACACCTGCCATTTCCTGCCGGTGTTTTTCGAGGGCTCGCCAAGCCGGGAGCTGTGTGGGTTGTGTCATTTTTTTCCGGGATTACCGACGATTTCCAGCGATGCTATCAAACACCAGTGGGGGTTAGAAACCTTCATAACAAAGGAGCCACAAAAACGGCTTCAGCGAACCAGAAAATCCGCCAACTCTCCCCTTTCGGGGCACCCTTGCGGTAAAGAATCTCCAGGCCCGCTCCCGCCAGTCTCACTGGCGATCGCGCTATAATACCCTCTTGACCTTACCTGCCGGTATCCTAATGAGCAGCGAACAAAAACCCTGGGCCGGACGCTTCACGGAAGCAACCGATAAATTCGTTGAGGCATTCACCGCATCGGTGAATTTTGATAAACGGCTCGCCCGACATGACATTCAAGGTTCCAGGGCACATGCGGCCATGCTCGCCAAAATCGGTGTCCTGACCGGCGCGGAGCGGGACAGCATTATTCACGGTCTCGACGAAATCTGCGCGGAAATTGAGCGGGGCGAGTTTGAGTGGTCGGTGCAGCTCGAAGATGTGCACATGAACATCGAGGCACGCCTGACGCAGCGGATTGGCGAAGTCGGCAAAAAACTGCACACAGGCCGCTCCCGCAATGACCAGGTAGCCACCGATATCCGACTGTATCTTCGTGAGGAACTGGACCGCATCCGCCTGCTTATCCGGCACCTGCAAGAGGCCCTGCTGGACCTCGCCGAGCAGGAGGCGGACACCATCATGCCGGGATTCACTCATCTACAGGTCGCACAGCCGGTCAGTTTCGGCCACCACCTGCTGGCCTGGTTTGAAATGCTGGAACGCGATCATGACCGGCTCCGTGATTGCCGTCGGCGCGTCAACGTGATGCCGCTGGGCGCTGCCGCGCTGGCCGGTACCACTTTCCCCCTGGATCGCCCCTATACCGCCAGCCTGCTGGGTTTTGATCGTCCTGCCGCGAATTCGCTAGATGCGGTGAGCGACAGGGATTTCGCCATCGAATTCACGGCCTGCGCCAGCCTGATCATGATGCACCTGTCCCGCTTCTCAGAGGAACTGGTGCTCTGGACATCCGCACAATTTGGCTTCATCGACTTGCCGGATGCCTTTTGCACCGGTTCGTCCATCATGCCGCAAAAGAAAAATCCGGATGTACCCGAGCTGGTAAGAGGCAAGTCCGGTCGGGTGTTCGGCCATCTTGTCGGCTTGCTGACGCTCATGAAAGGTCAGCCATTGGCCTATAACAAGGACAACCAGGAAGACAAGGAACCGCTGTTCGACACGATCGACACCGTTAGAGACAGTCTCAGGGCTTTCGCCGATATGGTGCCGCATCTCCAGCCCAACCGCGACACCATGCGCCGGGCCGCCTTGCAGGGTTACGCGACCGCCACCGATCTCGCCGACTATCTCGTGCGCAAGGGCATTCCCTTCCGGGATGCGCACGAAGTGGTGGGAAAAGCGGTCCGCCTTGGTATCGATACGGGACGTGACCTTGCCGAACTGTCACTGGACGAACTGCGGGCCTTGTCAAAAACCATTGAGCAGGATGTTTTTGAGGTATTGACCCTCGAAGGCTCCCTCAAAGCGCGCAATCATCTCGGCGGAACCGCCCCGGAACAGGTTCGCCGTGCCATTACCACCGCTCGCGCCGCACTGAGCGAAGCCCGCTAGAACATGATCACGGACGAACGCATCACGACACTACTTGACCTCATGCGTCATGGCGAACCGGTCGGCGGCATTCGCTATCGAGGACAGCTGGATGACCCTCTCAGCCATACAGGCTGGCAGGAAATGCGTAAATCAATCGGTCATGAACGCCCGTGGGACCTGATTATCAGCTCACCACTCAGCCGCTGCCTGGCTTTTGCCCAGGAACTCAGTGAAACATCCGGCATTCCGCTGGAAACGGATGACCGCCTCAAAGAAATAGGTTTCGGGGAATGGCAGGGTAAAACCGGCGAGGAGATCACCCGCTTCGATCCTGGCCTTGTGCAACGATTCTTTCGGGACCCTACGACCTATCGCCCCGACGGCGCAGAGGGCCTGGCGGATTTCCGCAACCGGGTTACAGAGGCCTGCCAGGATATCCTTAGCCGCTATGCCGGCAAGCATATCCTGGTCATTTGCCATGCGGGCATTATTCGGATGGTCCTGGCAAAAATCCTGGACATTCCTCTCTCCCACCTGTTTCGAATCAAGGTAGCTAACGCCAGCGTGACTCGGGTGGAGTTTGCGGAGCAGGGTGAAGAGTTTCTCGGTCAACTGATTTTCCATGGTGGTTCACTTCAAGGCTAAGCCTCCCGCCACCGCCTTCCGTATCGCCGCTAACGACACCCCAACTTACTTTCCCGACGGACGCTCAGGTCGCCCATTTTGAAAACTCCATCACGAAACCGCACGACCACCCCGCCAGATTTTTCCCGGTACTGGCCCCTCGCGGCCCTGCTGTTCAGCGCGTGGGCCACCTTCTTTCATCTGGGTGATTTTCCCCTCCTGTCACCGGATGAGGGGCGTAATGCGGAAGTCGCCCGTGAAATGAAGGTCTCAGGTGCCTGGCTGGTACCCACCTACGACGGCGCTACCTATCTCGACAAACCGGCTTTCTTCTTCAAGTCTGTCGCCCTCTCGCTGGCTGCCCTGGGCGATACGGAATTTGCCGCCCGACTCCCTTCGGCACTGTCTGGATTTGGCATCCTCCTGATGCTGTTCGCTTTTTGCCGGCGCGCCTACAGCGAGAAAACTGCCTCTCTGGCCGTGCTCATCGTCGCGAGTACACCCCTGTTCATGGCATTTTCCCGCATCGTCATTTTCGACATGATGCTGGCCCTGTTCGTCTGTGCCGCCATTTTTTCGGCTTATCTAGCGGAAGAACATGAGGGGAAGGGCCGCCGTAACTGGTATCTGCTGGCAGCGTTAGCCGCCGGTCTGGCCACCCTGGTGAAAGGCCCGGTTGGATTTCTGGTCCCTCTTCTGGTGATGTCAGCCTTTCACCTCGCTTCAGGTAGCCGGTCAGCGATCAAACGTTTTTTCAAACCCGCGCACATCGCTGTTTTTCTTGCCGTGGTTTTGCCATGGTTTGTTGGACTATCGCTAGCCTGCCCAGATTTCCCGTATTACGGAATCATGAAGGAGTCCATCGCCCGCTTCACCACAACGGAATTTCGGCGGACGCAGCCCATCTACTACTATGCTCTCATCATCGCTGGCTGCTTTTTTTCATGGAGCGTGATGCTGCCTGAATCGATGCGCGCCGCCATTCGTGAAAGAGCCCGACTGAGCCGCCCCGACCAACTCTTCGCCGTATGGGCCATTGTTGTCGTCGTTTTCTTTTCCCTGTCTCAATCCAAACTTCCCGGATACATCCTGACCGGCGTCATCGCACTGGGCATCCTGATCGCACGCGTTTTTGCCGAAGCCATAGCAGCGAAAAACCCCACCGCCCAGCGCCTCGTAATGCGGGCCTGCCTGGGGCTTGGCCTGGCCGCTTGCCTGTTAGCCGCTCCCTTGCTGCTACTGACCTTTGCGTCAGACACAATCGCAAAACCCAGATGGCTGACACCCGAAACACTGAAGCAGTTCGGCCCCTTATTCCCCGTTTTCGCTCTTTCCCTGGGAACCACCGCAACCCTTGCGGTCATCGCTTACGGCTTAAAAAACATCCGCGTGGCACTGGTTGCTTTTCTCTCGTTCCCGGTGCTGTTACTGACCGCCAATTTCGAGTTGATACCCCGTCACGCCAGCATCAAATCGGCTCACACCCTGCTCGAACAACTGCCAGAAAACCTGCCCGCTGACAGCGAATTCGCCTGCATTCGCTGTATGCCGCATGGACTTCCTTTTTATCTGGGCAAACCGGTAACGGTGTTTACTGAAGAAGGCAACGAACTCACCAGCAATTACGTCCTTTTCTCGCTCAAGTCCGGCAATCCCTGGCCGGAACATCTGGTGCCTTATGCTCAACTACAGAGTTATCTCACATCACACACCCAGCCCATCTTTCTGATGGCACGCAGCGACAGACGTACCGAACTGGAAGCCATTGCCCAGCCACAGGGTGCTCGCATTATCCGCCTCGCCAATGACTATATCGGCACGCTGCTGCCGTCGACTGGACGCTGAGATGTGCGGCATTTGCGGTCAGGTCAACCTTGCGGGATCTACCCCCGCGTTCGGCAATGCCGTCCCCTCCATGCTGAACCGGCTGGTGCACCGGGGGCCGGATGGTCACTGGATCAAGGGCGATAAGGCCGCCACCTTTGGTATGGCCCGGCTGACCATCCGTGGCCTGACCAGCGGCGAACAACCCCTGATAGATGCCGCAACCGGCGTGATGGTGATGTGCAATGGCGAGATCGACAATCATCTCGCCTTGCGCGAATGGCTGGCGGAACGCGGCCGCCCGGTCGAACAGGACACCGATGTGGCCGTGTTGCCCGGCCTGTACCTGGAACTGGGCGAAGCCTTCGTCGAAAAACTGGTGGGTGCCTTTGCCATCGCCATCTGGGACCCACGCGAGAGCAAACTGCGGCTGATTCGCGACCGTGCCGGAGAACGGCCACTGTTCTATTCACTGGAAAATGGAATCGCGACATTCGCCTCCCAGTTGGCGGCCATGGCCGTCAGTCATCCGCCGCCTCAGAACATCAACGAACCGGCCATCCGCCGCTACCTGCAGCTAGGTTACTTTTCCGCTCCGGAGAGCCCAATTGAAGGCGTCGTCAAAGTCGGCCCTGCCGAATGCGTTACCCTGGATGCCCAGGGCATACGCACCACTCGCTATTGGCGCTGGCCGCGGGCAAATCCGCCGAAATCCGGCACTTCGCTGGACGCCTTCGACGCGATTTTTCGCAACGCCGTCTGGCGTCAGAGCGAAGCGGATGTCGCGGTGGGCCTATTTTTGAGTGGCGGGGTCGACTCTTCACTCATCGCCGCCGTCACGCGGCACCTTCATCCAGAAAAATCAGTCACGGCCTTCGGACTCCGGTTTAGCGAAGACTCCTTCGATGAAGGCCTGTTTGCCGAACGAGTCGCTGCCGATCTTGGCATCGACTATGTTCCAGTGTGGGTGACGCCTGACGACATCCCGCGTTTGCTCAAGGATGTGATCCGCACCAGCGGCGAACCCTTGGCAGACCCCGCCTGGATACCCACGGCGCTACTATCGGAGCGGGCAGCGAAAGACATTCGAATCGCTCTATCTGGTGAGGGTGCCGATGAACTTTTCGGCGGCTATCCGACGTATTTCGGCGCAGGATTCGCGGAACGGTATGCGCGACTCCCCGCCCCGGTTCGGGGATTCATCCGCAATCAGGTAGAGCGCTGGCCTCCGAGCGATAAAAAAGTCACCCTGTCCTTTCTGCTCAAGCGCTTTGTCCAGGGCGACACCCTCGACGGTGTTGCGAGACACGTATTGTGGAATTCCAGCATCGCCCCCGGCATCCTGGCACGCCTGGGCCTTGCACCCGAACTGCGCCCATGGTCCCCACCCGAGGGTGAATCACTACTGGACCGCATTCAACATTACGACCTGGAGCAATCCCTGGCAGAAGGTCTGCTGACCAAGGCCGACCGCGCCAGCATGCATTCAGCGCTGGAACTCCGTGCACCATTCCTCGATCAGGCGGTCATGGAATTCGCCGCCAACCTGACACCAGACCAGCGAGTCAAGGGCATCCAAACCAAGGTTTTCCTCAAGCGCTACGCAACCCGTTATCTGCCCAAGGAAATTGTCTATCGAAAGAAACGCGGGCTTTCGGTGCCTCTCAGCAGCTGGCTCCGGGGACCGCTGCGCGAGTGGGCCGAAAGCGCTCTCGCCCGCCCGGAGCTGGATCACATCGGCCTTGATCGTCGCGCCGGAATTGAACTGATGAACGAGCACCTTCAGCGCCAGGCCGACCATGGCCGAGCCATCTGGGCACTGGTAGTCATGAGCGAATGGCTGGCCTGGCTGGAGCATTCAGGCATGAAACAGCCGCCGGCTTCTTTTTCCCATTGAGATAGGCATCAAACGTCTGCAACCGTTCGACGGTTCCAATATCCATCCAAAACCCTTCATAAAGCTGGCCGGAGACCGAGCGCTGGACCATGGCCGCTCGCAGTAGCGGTGCTAGCGGGAAGCGGCCGGAACCGCAGTCACGAAACAGCGCGGGGCGGTAAACACCAATCCCGCCAAAGGTATGGCGGGGCTCGCCCCCATCCAGCACCGTGGATGCACTCAAGCCAAAATCCCCTTGAGGGTGGTGTTCAGGGTTGGGCACCAGGACCAAATGAGCCAGGTCTATCGGCAACCGCGTGAGCGTTCCAAAGGGAAAATCTGTCGCGATATCACCGTTCACCACCAGAAATGGCTCGTCCCCCAAAACCGGAAGTGCCCGATAAATGCCCCCCCCTGTTTCAAGCGCTTCGCCTTCCGGCGAAAAA
>SXQV01000222.1 GCA_005792805.1 Methylococcaceae bacterium
CGGCACCAGTAATGCGGTCAACCTGACCGATGGCTTGGATGGGCTTGCCATTATGCCAACGGTACTGGTTTCCGGTGCCTTGGCTATTTTTGCATACGTTGCCGGCAATTCCGTATTTGCAGAATATCTGGGTATCCCATTTTTACCGCTCGCGGGAGAGCTGGTCATTTTCTGTGGTGCACTGGTTGGCGCGGGTCTGGGTTTTCTCTGGTTCAATGCGTACCCTGCCATGGTATTCATGGGCGATGTGGGCGCACTTGCCCTGGGTGCTGCGCTTGGGATTCTTGCGGTACTAGTAAGGCAGGAGATTGTATTGATGTTGATGGGCGGGATTTTTGTCGTCGAGACACTGTCAGTAATGATCCAAGTGCTTTCTTTCAAGCTTACCGGCCGTCGAGTTTTTCGCATGGCCCCCATTCACCACCACTTTGAACTTAAAGGCTGGCCTGAACCACGCGTTATTGTCCGTTTCTGGATCATTTCCGTGATCTTGGTATTGTGCGGACTGGCTACGCTCAAACTGAGATAACGCGATGTTGGTCTCGGCTCCTGGTGTCCCCCGTGTGAATCCTCTCAAAGAGCTATCGTTTGATGAAAAATCTGCTGCGCTGATCGTAGGATTAGGCAAAACCGGTTATTCCATCGCACGATTCATGGGCAGTCAGGGTATTCGATTTGCCGTAACCGACACGAGGGAGGCCCCTCCTTTCATCAACGAATTGAGGGAAGCCTTTCCAGATGCCGCCGTGTTTCTTGGCGGATTTCAGAAGGCCTCGTTCGAAGCCGCAACCCATCTCATTGTCAGTCCTGGTATTTCGTTGAATGAGCCACTGATTCAGTCGGCGGAACGAAGAGGTATTCCTGTCCTTGGTGATCTCGATTTGTTCGCCCATATGGCCCAGGCTTCGGTGATTGCCATTACGGGGGCGAATGGCAAAAGCACGGTAACCACATGGGTGGGCTTGATGGCCGAGGCCGACGGCCGCAAGACTCATGTTGGCGGCAATCTCGGTACCCCAATGCTGGATCTGCTGGAGGATGGCGTCGATTTATATGTTCTCGAATTGTCGAGTTTTCAATTGGAAAGCTCACATATTCTCAAGCCGATAGCGGCCACTGTTCTCAATATTAGTCCCGATCATCTGGATCGCTATGCGGATTTGCAGGCGTATGCCGATGCGAAGCGGCGAATCTTCAATGGTCATGGGTTGATGGTGTTGAATCGGGATGACCCTATGGTTGTTGACATGCTACAGCCTGATCGCAAAACGGTTTGGTTTAGCCTGGAAAGTGATTGTTGCGACTACGGGCTAAAGGTCATCGAGGGCGAAGAGTGGCTGGTCTGTCGGGGTGATCCCGTCATGGCGCGGAGCGGGATCCGATTGCATGGGCGACATAATCTGGCGAATGCCCTTGCCGCGCTGGCTTTGGGGGATGCGGTGGGCTTGTCTCGCCGGGCCATGGTGGCGGTGTTGAAATCTTTTGAGGGGCTGGATCACCGTGCGCAATGGGTAAGTGATCATGGCGGTATCAGTTGGATCAATGACTCCAAAGCGACCAACGTGGGTGCCTGTATCGCTGCGCTTGAGGGGATGGATCAACCCGTTGTCCTGATTGCCGGGGGCGACGGGAAAGGCGCTGACTTCAGTGTTCTGCGTTCGGTGGTGAAAGAAAAAGTAAAAGCCCTTGTCTTGATGGGACTTGATGCGCCACGGCTACAGTCCGCGCTTGAGGATTTGGTGGAAACCGTTCGTGTGGGGAATATGTGCGAGGCTGTCAAGGCCGCTAGTGACTTGGCAGAATCGGGAGATGTCGTCCTGTTGGCTCCCGCTTGTGCGAGTCTGGACCAGTACAAGGATTACCAGGAAAGGGGCCGAATTTTCAGTGAGGAAGTGAGGAGGCTGGTCTAGTGAGTGCTGTCATGTCGCCGGCGAGTCGCGGTTTGGTGTTGCAATGGCGGGGTAACCGTTTTTACATTGACACATTGCTGCTAGTAACCTCGCTCGCATTGCTTCTTTTTGGTTACGTCATGGTGGCATCTGCCTCTCTTCACCTTGGTGACAGGATGGCGGATGACAGTTTCTATTTTCCCAGGCACCAACTCATGCACATTGCATTGGGCCTAGTGGTGGGCTGTTTTACCGCCTCGATCAAGCTCGACGCCTGGAGCAAAATTTCCCTGCAACTCTTTTTTGTTGGCTTGCTGTTGCTGTTGCTCGTCCTTATTCCGGGTATCGGCAAGGTGGTAAATGGCAGCTCTCGTTGGATCAACTTGTTAGGCCTGAGAATTCAAGTGTCTGAGGTGTTTAAGCTCATCGCCGTCATCTATATGGCCAGCTTTATTGATCGGCATATCAATGTGGTCAGGAGTTCCTATCAAGGTATGCTTCGGCCATTCCTCCTGTTGGGGGTGGCCGCACTATTGCTGTTGAAGGAGCCTGACTTCGGAGCGACAGCGGTGATCATGTCGGTGGCGCTGGGAATGCTGTTTCTGGCGGGCGCCAGTTTATGGCAGTTCGGTACCTTGATTGCCATTTTTATTGGGGCGGGTGCCATCCTCATCATGACCGCACAATACCGGCTCAGGCGTGTGCTTAGCTTTCTTGACCCTTGGGATGATCCTCTTAATAGCGATTTTCAGCTGACCCAGGCATTGATCGCATTCGGGCGGGGGGAGTGGAGTGGAGTGGGGCTGGGTTCTAGTATTCAGAAAATGTTCTATCTTCCCGAGGCGCATACGGACTTTTTATTTTCAGTGATTGGTGAGGAATTGGGATTCATGGGGACGACTGCCGTGATCCTGCTGTTCATGATTCTGGTATGGAGAGCCTTTGTAATTGGGCAGCTGGCGGAAAAGTCCGGAACACGTTTCTCGGCTTTTTTGGCCTACGGTATCGGGATCTGGTTCGGCTTGCAGGCGTTCATCAATATGGGAGTGAACATGGGCATGTTGCCCACCAAAGGACTCACGCTGCCCTTAATGAGCTATGGTGGTGGCAGCATTATGGTGATGTGTGCTGCGCTGGCAATCCTGTTCAGAGTGCATAGTGAGTCAATCGCCGCCGTGACAGCAAAACCCAGAGTGAAGGCGACATGGGCAAGCGTGTAATGATTTTGGCGGGTGGCACCGGTGGGCATGTTTACCCTGCCTTGGCGGTAGCTCGTGAATTGATGGGGGATGGCCATGAGGTCGTCTGGGTGGGAACCCGCAGGGGGTTGGAGGCGCGAGTGATTCCGCCAACGGGCATCCCGGTGGAGTGGCTATCCGTGGCCGGTCTCCGTGGCAAAGGCTGGCGGGATACCTTGAAGGCTCCATTCATGCTGCTGCGTGCATTGTGTCAATCTGCGTCGATACTCCGTCGGGTTAAGCCCGATGTGGTGCTGGGTATGGGCGGATTTGTGTCGGGGCCTGGGGGACTGATTGCCACCCTTTTGGGAATCCCCCTGGTTCTGCATGAGCAAAACTGCGTGCCGGGTACCACGAATAGGTGGTTGGCCAAGCGGGCCACCGTAGTGCTTGAGGCGTTCCCTGGCAGTTTTCCCGGTAGGGTAAGCGCAAGCTTTACGGGTAATCCGCTCCGATCTGAAATTGCGGCACTGCCGGTTAGGCCGATGGTGTGGTCGCCTGGCCATCCGCTTAACATTTTGGTGGTTGGCGGCAGTCTTGGTGCGCAAGCACTGAATGAGGTCGTGCCCGAAGCTCTGGCTAAATTAAGCCATCCTCTGAATATCCGCCATCAAACTGGCGAGGCTATGCGTGCTGATACGGCCGGCCGTTATAGCGCGGCGGGACTTACGGCAGACGTAAGCGCCTTTGTTGAAGATATGGCAGAGGCTTATGGGTGGGCGGATTTTGCGATCTGCCGATCCGGTGCCATGACGGTTAGTGAACTGGCCGCCGCCGGGCTGCCCGCAGTGCTGGTGCCTTATCCGCATGCTATCGACGATCACCAGACGAAAAACGCGCACTATCTTGCTGATGCCGGAGCGGTCGTTCTGATGCCACAAACGGAGTTAACCCCTGAGCGTCTCGCCTCTGTGCTTGCGAGCCTGCTTGAATCGCCCGGAAAATTTGTCGATATGGCGCAAAAGGCCAGAGCCAAGGCCAAACCCGATGCGGCGCAAATCGTTGCGGGAATCTGTCTCGATAATGCGCTTAATCCCTCACAGTCTGGGAGGAAAACATGAAGCTTTCCGACGAAATGCATGGCCAGCATGGCATGAGCAAAATTCGCCGCATCCATCTCATTGGTATCGGTGGAACGGGAATGAGTGGGATCGCTGAAGTGTTGCTGAATCTTGGTTACGAGGTTTCGGGTTCCGATCAGGGTGACAATGCGGCCACGCGACGTCTGGCCGGTCTTGGCGCGGCCATCTATCGTGGTCATGAAGCCGCCAATGTTGAGGGTGCCGAAGTGGTTGTGGTTTCGACGGCCATCGACCGGTCCAATAGCGAGTTGGATGCGGCAAGAGCACAAAAGATACCGGTGATCTCTCGGGCGGAAATGCTGGCTGAGTTGATGCGATTTCGATTTGGTATCGCTGTGGCGGGGACGCATGGTAAAACCACCACGACCAGTCTTGCTGCAAGCGTCTTGGCAGAGGCTGGGCTTGATCCCACCTTCGTGATTGGCGGTCGCCTTAACAGTGTAGGCACGAACGCGCAGTTGGGTAGAGGTTCATTTCTTGTCGCGGAAGCGGATGAGAGCGACGCCTCATTTTTGCATCTCCAGCCGATGATTGCGGTGGTCACGAATATTGATCGTGACCACATGGAAACCTACGAGGGCGACTTCAATCGTCTTAAGCAGACGTTCATCGAGTTTTTGCATCATGTCCCGTTCTACGGCATGACAGTTCTCTGTCTTGAGGATGAGGGGGTCCGGGAGATATTGCCTAAAATCAGCAAGCCCGTGAAAACCTATGGATTTACGCATGAAGCTGATGTCCGCGCGTTTGATATTCGCCAGGACGGTATGCGCAGTATTTTTAAGGTGGCCCGAAGAGGCCAGGTCTCTGATTTTGAGGTGACTTTAAATCTTCCAGGGCGTCATAACATTCTGAACGCCTTGTCCGTTATCGCCATTGCCGACGAGTTGGAGATAGAGCCAGCCACCATTCAGCGGGCACTGAGCCAATTCAAGGGTATCGGTCGACGCTTTCAGGTTAACGGCGAGATTACCCTGGGTGGAAAAGCTGTCACTTTTGTCGACGATTATGGACACCATCCTCGGGAGATTGAGGCGACTCTGGACTCTGCGCGACAGTCCTACCCGGGTAGGCGTCTGGTCATGATTTTTCAGCCTCACCGATATAGTCGAACGCGTGACTTGTTCGAGGATTTTGTCGATGTGCTTTCAAAAACCGACGTGCTGATTCTCGCCGAGGTGTATCCGGCCGGAGAAAAGCCCATCAATGGCGCAGACGGGCGTTCGCTTTCGCGAGCCATACGGGTGCGAGGTCAGATCGAACCGGTTTTCGTGGCTGAACTAAGCGACCTGTCAGGTTTGCTGTCCGGTATCCTTGAGCCAGGTGATGTTGTACTGACGCTGGGGGCGGGTAGCATTGGTCAGTTGGCGGCGGAATTGCCGGAGCGAATGACTAATTACTTTTCTTGACAGATCAATGACGTCGCCTGTAGCCAACCCTGATATGACGAGTACTGCGATTCGGGGCGAGCTCCGATTCAACGAGTCGATGGCTGAGCACAATTCTTGGCGGGCCGGTGGTCGCGCCGAGCGATTTTTTATCCCTGCAGACCTGGATGATCTCCTGGTTTTTTTGAGAACACAGACCGAAGCCAATGAGCCATTACTGTGGGTTGGTCTGGGCAGCAATTTGCTTGTACGGGATGGTGGGTTGAGTGGGACCGTTATTTGTACACGTCATCGGCTTAAACAAATGACCCTCGTTGGGCAGGGCAGGGTCGAGGTTCAGGCGGGGGTGCCTTGCGCCCATGTCGCCAAGTTCTGCGCCGAGCAGGGATGGGTGGGAGCCGAATTTCTTGCGGGGATTCCTGGGACCATGGGCGGTGCACTGGCCATGAATGCCGGGGCATTCGGTGGCGAAACATGGGATTTGGTGAGCCGGGTGACGATCGCGAATCGGCTAGGACATTTACGGGACAGAAGTCCGGACGATTACCAGGTGGGTTATCGTAGCGTTCGAGGCCCCGAGAACGAATGGTTTATGAGCTGTGAGTTGGCCCTGAAAGAAGGGGATGTGACAGTAAGTCGGACGAAAATAAAAGGTTTGCTGGCTCGTCGCAATGAAACACAGCCGACAAATATGCCGAGTTGCGGGTCTGTCTTTCGTAATCCCGAAGGGGATTTTTCCGCTCGACTTATTGAGGCCTCTGGTCTGAAGGGCTACTCGATCGGTGGCGCTCAGGTCTCCGAAAAGCATGCGAATTTTATCGTCAACTTGGGTGATGCCAGTGCGGCCGATATAGAGAGCTTGTTGCGGTTTGTGCAAGCAGAGGTCATGCGTCTTCAGGGGGTTCAGTTGGTGCCTGAAGTGAAAATTGTGGGTTGCAAACCAGAGGAGGCGTGATGAGTCGGCAAGTGAAGGATCCCGGCGAATTTGGGTGCGTCGCGGTGCTCATGGGCGGCGCTGCCGCTGAACGAGAGATTTCGCTGAAAAGTGGGCGTGCCGTTTTAGAGTCTTTGCTGAGCAAGGGTGTCGATGCCGTGGGCCTTGATGTGGGACGACAGATGACGCAGCCCCTCACTGGGGGTTCGCGAAGCTTTGACCGGGTGTTCAATATTATTCATGGTCGAGGTGGCGAAGATGGTGTCCTGCAGGGTGCGCTGGAGGCTCTGGGGATTCCGTACACGGGCAGCGGAGTGCTGGCTTCCGCCCTAAGTATGGACAAGTTACGGACCAAACTATGCTGGATGGGGGCTGATTTGCCTACGCCGCGCTGGATGCGGATCAGAACTGAGCAGGATTTAATAATCTGTGAGGAAACACTGGGTTTCCCCGTTATCATAAAACCCGCTCAAGAGGGCTCCAGCATTGGCATGAGCAGGGCTGAGGATCGTGAACAGCTCAAGGAGGCGTGGCGCACCGCGTCGTTATATAATTGCGATGTCTTTGCCGAATCCTGGATTGTTGGCAAGGAATACACCGCCGCAATCCTGAATGGCAAGCCTCTTCCACTCATTCGTCTTGAAACCCCCCATACCTTTTATGATTTCGACGCCAAGTACCGCGCCGAAACTACTCAATATCATTGCCCTTGCGGTCTTTTGGCCGAGCAGGAGCGGCGGCTTCAGCAATTGGCAGAAGAGGCCTGTGAAATTGTTGGCGTATACGGCTGGGCCAGGGTGGATCTGATGGTCGATCACAGTGGGCAGCCCTGGCTGATTGAGGTCAATACCGTGCCGGGTATGACCGACCATAGCCTGGTTCCCATGGCGGCTCGACAGGCGGGTCTTTCATTTGATGATCTGGTTTGGCAGATTCTCGAAACCAGTTTTGACCGGATTTGATATCCATTATGAGTCGCGGCCTACAGAAACCCCGCAGAAAAAAAAACAACTCCTTGGGCGTAGCTTTATTGGCGGGGGTCGGCCTGCTTGCCGGATTTGTGGCGATGCACGGGCGAGACAGTCTCATATCCCCTGTTGAGGTATTACTGCCAATTAAGCATGTTCGGATTGAGGGTGAGTTCGCCAATATCGACCCCCAGGAGGTTGAGCGGCACCTTTTGCCTCTGGCGCGCGGGAACTACCTTACGGTGGATATGAAAGCGCTTGAGCAGGCTGCATCGGAGGTGGCCTGGGTGGGTTCAGTGAGTGTGACGCGGATTTGGCCAGACACGCTTCAGGTAAATATTAGCGAGCAGAGCCCGGTCGCTCGCTGGGGTAGTGACAGCCTCTTGGGACAGTCGGGCGAGGTGTTCGTATTGCCGAGTCAAGTGGCTGATTTTTCTCATCTACCGGTGCTGTATGCCCCCCGAGGACATGAAGTTGAAGTGCTGGGGATGCTGGATAATCTGAATAAAAAACTCGAATCCCGCAGGTCACTCGTGTCTTCGCTCAAGCTCAGCAATCGATTGGCTTGGACGGTGGTTTTGTCGGATGGTCTCGAAATCTGTTTCGGCAGTCAGAACCCTCTAAATGCCGTGGACCGGTTGTTGGGCGAGTTATCTGCGCTGGGTGGTCAGCGTTTGGCGCTGTTGAGAAAAGTTGATTTGCGTTACCCGAGGGGTTTTGCGGTCACTTGGAAAACGCCGATAGAGGAGGGCGGAACGACGTCTCCGGCCCAAGAGCAATCGCAAAAGCCACTTAAGTCGGGTTAGATAGTTTGGATTTTTTGAATTGCAAGAAAAAAATGAATAACAGGCGTTCGACCCATGGCTAAAAAAACAGACCGCAATCTCATCGTGGGATTGGATATCGGCACTTCCAAGGTGGCTTGCATCGTTGGCGAGATCAATCCAGAGGGCGATATCGCAGTGGTTGGCTTGGGTTCCCATGCTTCCAAAGGGCTCAAGAAGGGAGTGGTTGTCAATCTTGAAACTACAGTGCAGTCGATTCAGCGGGCCATCGATGAAGCCGAATTGATGGCGGGTTGCCGTATCAACTCTGTCTATGCGGGGATTGCCGGTAGCCATATCATGAGCATGAACTCCCACGGCATCGTTGCAATCCGCGATAAAGAAGTCAGTCAGGGAGATGTGGATCGGGTTATTGATTCGGCCCGGGCCGTTGCTATCCCGGCGGATCAGAAGATTCTGCACATTCTGCCGCAGGAATATGTGATTGACCGGCAGGAAGGCATCAAGGAACCGGTGGGAATGTCCGGTATCCGTCTGGAAGCCAGGGTGCATATTGTGACCGGCGCGGTTAGTGCGGCACAGAATATTGTCAAGTGTATCCGTCGCTGCGGGCTTGAGGTGGAGGACATCATTCTTGAACAGTTGGCATCAAGCGCCGCTGTCCTCACCGAGGATGAGAAGGATTTGGGCGTTTGCTTGGTGGATATCGGGGGCGGCACCACAGATATAGCCGTGTTTACGGATGGAGCAATACGTCATACCGCTGTGATCCCTATCGCCGGCGATCAGGTGACCAATGACATTGCGGTGGCGCTTCGTACACCGACCCAGTTCGCTGAGGAGATCAAGATCAATCATGCTTGTGCCCTGACTCAGCTGGCTAGTCTGGAGGATCTTATCGAGGTGCCGAGTCTGGGTGAGCGGCCTATCCGCCAGATCTCGCGACTGAATCTTGCAGAGATTGTCGAGCCTCGCTATGAAGAGCTCCTGATGCTTGTTCAGGCAGAGTTACGGCGTAGCGGTTTCGATGACTTGATTGCCGCTGGTGTCGTTCTTTGTGGCGGTAGCGCGAGGGTTGAGGGTTTGGTGGAGCTCGCGGAAGAGATTTTCCATGTGCCAGTTCGTATTGGTATGCCGCAAGCCATCACAGGCATCAATGAAGTTGTGCGCAATCCCGCTTATGCGACCGGGGCGGGATTGCTGCTGTTCGGTAAGCAGCAGCACGTGCATGGAGAGCATCATGGGTCGGTGGGGCCTGGTTTTCGGGGGATGTGGACTCGCATGAAAAGCTGGTTCACGGGCAATTTTTGATTAGCTGATTACAACGGGGTGGAGTTATGAAGTTCGAAATAGTTGATTCCTATAGCCAAAATGCTGTCATTAAAGTGATTGGTGTCGGTGGTGGTGGTGGCAATGCAGTGAATCATATGGTGAACAGCCAGGTAGATGGTGTGGATTTTATTTGCGCCAATACCGATGCTCAGGCTCTCAAGAGTTTGCAGGCTCGTTCGGTGATTCAGCTGGGTAATGCACTGACCAAGGGGCTTGGTGCCGGTGCCAATCCAGATATTGGTCGTCAGGCCGCACTGGATGATCGGGATCGGATTCTTGAGGTGCTTGAAGGCTCGGATATGGTTTTCATCACAGCGGGCATGGGTGGTGGCACCGGTACAGGGGCCGCACCAGTCATCGCTGAGATTGCCAAAGAGGCGGGTATTCTTACGGTAGCCGTAGTAACCAAGCCTTTTGCGTTTGAGGGCAAGAAGCGTAAGGACTTGGCCGAGAAGGGAATTGATGAGCTGAGCCAGTTCGTTGACTCACTGATCACTATTCCCAATGAAAAATTGTTGCCAGTGCTGGGACGTGAAGTCAGTCTCATGAATGCCTTTGCCGCCGCGAATGATGTTTTATTGGGTGCCGTGCAGGGTATCGCCGATTTGATCACCCGTCCCGGTCTGATCAACGTCGACTTCGCGGATGTTCGTACCATCATGTCTGAAATGGGAATAGCCATGATGGGCACGGGCATCGGTCATGGGGAAAACCGTGCTCGCGAAGCGGCGGAAGCGGCGATTGCCAGTCCTCTTCTGGAAGACATTAATCTGCAGGGTGCCCGGGGCATCCTGGTCAATATCACTGGTGGCGAGGATATGGCTATCGGCGAGTTTGACGAGGTTGGTAATGTCATCCGGGAGTTTGCATCCGATGATGCCGCTGTCGTGATTGGTACCGTCATTGATCCGGACCTGCACGATGAACTGCGTGTGACAGTGGTTGCCACCGGACTCTCTGGTCCGCGTTATGCCAGTGAACCCACTCTGAAAATAGTGCCGAAGAAGACAGGTGAGATTGATTATGGCGAGATGACTCGCAGGCCCGCCGTTGCCCGCAAGCAGTCGCAGATGGAGCCCCGTGTCGAAGCGAAAAAAGAAAAGGAAATGGATCTGGAATACTTGGATATTCCTGCCTTCCTGCGCCGGCAAGCCGACTGAAGTTAAAGCAGGTTTTAGTTGTTAAAACGGGCTCGTGATTTATCGGCTTGAGCCCCCATAGACCGGCTGGATCTGTTTTCCTCTAGAAAAAGCCGGAAAGATAGTAATTGGATCAGGAGATAATCTGATGATCAGGCAAAGAACTCTGAAGAACATTATCAAGGCGACCGGGGTTGGCTTGCATACGGGTGAGAAGGTTTTTCTCTCGCTGAGGCCCGCTGCACCGAATACCGGGATTGTCTTTCGACGGGTCGATTTGCCTGAGCCGGTCGATATACCTGCAACTCCCCAGAATGTGGGAGAGACCACGCTCTCAACCACGCTCGTCAAGGGGGACGTCAAGGTCTCGACAGTTGAGCATCTATTGTCCGCGCTGGCAGGGTTGGGTATTGATAATGCCTATATCGATGTGAGCGCTCCGGAAGTACCCATCATGGATGGCAGTGCCGGGCCCTTTGTTTTCCTGATTCAGTCAGCGGGCGTTGAGGAGCAGAACGCTCCGAAGCGCTTCATCCGGATAAAGAAACCGATCCGGGTACAGGATGGTGACAAGTGGGCCAGTTTTGAGCCTTATGAGGGCTTTAAGGTGGGATTCACGATTGATTTCGATCATCCCGCGTTCAATGAAGATGTTCAGACGGCCAGCATCGATTTTTCCTCTACCTCTTTTGTGAAGGAAGTCAGTCGTGCCCGAACTTTTGGGTTCATGCGTGACATTGAGGCGCTAAGAAAACGCCGCCTTGCGCTAGGCGGCAGCATGGATAATGCCATCGTTGTGGATAGCTACCGTGTCCTTAATGAAGATGGTCTCCGCTACGCTGATGAGTTTGTGAAGCACAAAATTCTCGATGCGATTGGAGACCTTTATTTGCTCGGCCACAGCCTTATCGGATCTTTTACGGGTTACAAATCTGGACATGGCCTCAACAATCTGCTGCTGCGTGAGTTGCTGAGCCATCAAGACGCTTGGGAGTCTGTGACTTTCCAGAAAGAAGAAACCCTGCCCATTTGCTACAGTCGACTCGTTACGGCGGCTGGGTAGTCTGAAACCCGTCACTACAAAGGGATGTTGCGGTAACCAAGCCGCACTCCCCCTTGGTTGTATGTGGCCTGCGCTTGATGGCTCACAGTGCTCTCTTTAAGGTGTGTGGTCGGCTTTAGGTTTTCCAGAGCGTGCGCCCCAGCCTTGTCAGCGCCGCCTTGATTTCCTCAGAGTTACAGCTTTCTGCCGACGCGATGAGATGATGCGCCGTCATTTTTGATTGATGGTGCGCCACAGCGGGTTTCCCCGTATCGGTGGAAATAGGGGGCAGATTACGGATTTGAATGTCGCGAATGGGATGTCCAACCATTGGTGCGATTTGTCCGAGGAGCGTGGGTGCCTGGAAGCGCATCAATGTTGCCTGGGCGACTGATTCCACTTGGATAATTAAGGTGTCATTCTTTCTGATGCAATGCTTGCAGTGGTCACGCAAGCCTACCGGCAACAAGGTTCTCACTCGGCGCAGTAATTCCTGCTGTTCGGCAACTGAAGCTGTTAACGCGGACAGAGTGGAATTCCGGAAGAATGAATTTAAACGTCGTGGGGGGGTGGCCATCACATCAAACTAAAGGCGCTTAAGAACTCAAGACTAAATCAACCCTTGGGTGTAAGCCGGTATGGTGCGAAGTATGCGCAACTCACTTCGTCGGTGCCAGTTTGAAGCTAGTCCTTTCCAATCCTGAAATGAGCCTGAAGCAGGAGGGGGATGAATCTGATCAGGCAACGTCTGTTTGGGACTTATTGATGAGTTGAAAGAGTTCGGTCCGAGCCTGATTGAGGCGGCGGGCGGCTTCATTATCGCTGCA
>SXQV01000223.1 GCA_005792805.1 Methylococcaceae bacterium
CCAGCGCCAGTTCGGCATCCTGTCGCTCTACGTGACACACGACCAGGAAGAGGCGCTGGAAGTTGCAGATCGCGTGGTGGTTCTAAACGAAGGTCAGGTTGAGCAGGTTGGCACCCCAGAGGAAGTCTACGACCATCCGGCTTCGCCCTTTGTGTTCGAGTTTTTGGGCGACGTGAACCTGTTTCATGGGCGGGTGCATGACGGACACGCCAATATCGGCGATGCTCAGATACTGCTGCCAGAAGGAACGGATAACCAGGGGGCTGCCGTTTTTTATGCAAGGCCCCATGAGATCGAGATTTTGCGGGAAAGTCCGGCTGCCTCGGCGATTGCCGCGAAGGTGTATGACATTCGGCCCCTCGGGGCGACGGTCTGGGTGGAGCTGGCCCGTCAAAACGGGCAGGGGATCATCGAGGTTCAACTCAGTCGCGATCGGCTAAATACGCTTGAAATAAAGCGGGGAGAAGCGGTCTATCTACACCCGAAACGTCTGAAGGTTTTCGATGAGGCCATCAGTAAAGGAGTTGGCGCCAATTGAATTGCTTGTAATCCCACCCCACCGCCCTGAGTTGCGCCTCGTAAATGTCCTTTGATAGGCGTTTCACTTGTGATGTAAATTTTTGTGCTCTGGATGGTTTGCGCTATGCTGGTGGATAAGCCTTGTCTGATAATGGCTATCCTTTAAGCGGCTCGCATCGCTGGCTCGATACTTCGTACGGGTGTTGTTGATCGGGTTTACCCGGTTAAGGGCCGATAGCCGCAAGGCGGACCATCAAAACAACTACAAAAGTAACGGAGGTCTTCATGAGCACTCAATTTCTCCACTCCCGGCGTCGTTTCATGCGCATGACCGGCTGGGGGCTGCTGGCCGCCAGCGCCGCGCCTTCATGGTTGCGGGCCATGGAAATGGGCAGTGGTGCAAACCGCGCCAACCTAAACTTCAAGCCGGATGTTGAGCTGGATCTGCTGGCCCAGGTGGACAGTGTGTCCATCCTTTCCGGCCAGCCCACCAGGGTCTACCGCTATACGGCGAAATTGCTCAGCGGTCCGGAGAGCGTGCTGGCGGAAATTCCCGGTAGCTATCTGGGGCCCATCATCCGATTGCAAAAAGGGCAGAAGGTCCGGATCAATTTTCACAACAGGCTTCCAGAACCGAGCGTCACCCACTGGCATGGTCTGCACGTGCCATCCGCTATGGACGGCCATCCCGACCATGTCATCGGTAATGGGCAGACGCGGGTCTATGAATTCGAGGTGCTGAACCGCGCTGGACTCAATATCTATCATCCGCATCCGCATGAAACGACGGCCAGCCAGGTGTATTACGGCTTAGCCGGCGGCATTATCGTCAATGACGAGGAGGAGGCCAGGCTCGGACTGCCTGGAGGCGAATACGAAATCCCGGTGGTTATTCAGGACCGCCGTTTCGACGACAAGAACCAATTTGTTTATGGCGCCACCATGCATGACCGGATGGTCGGGTTTTATGGCGATAAGATTCTCGTCAATGGCCGTCCCAGCGCCGAATTTGAAGTCGCCAGCCGTGCCTATCGGCTGCGTGTATTGAATGGTTCCACGGCCCGTATCTACAAGCTGGGTTGGAGCGATGGTTCCCGGGTGACAGTGATCGGCGTCGATGGCGGTCTTCTCGAAGTTCCGGAAAATCGACCATACGTGATGATTGCGCCGGGTGAACGCTTGGATATTTGGGCGGATTTCAGCGGACGCAGCAAGGGGACCGAAGTGACTCTGCGGAGTCTGCCGTTCAAGGGTGTCCTGCCGAAGATGGCCGAACAGATGATGCAACACGGTGGTGGCATGGGCGGAGGGGGTCATGGCATGGGAGTGGGCATGATGGCGGGTATGAGCCTGCCGGTGGGCAGCGATTTCCCCATCTTAAAAGTGCATATTGCCCGTGAGGTTAGCGACAGTCCGGATTTGCCTGCTCATTTGTCGACTATCCGCCGCTATCGTCTCAATGACGTGGCCAACAAGGACAAGCCGATTCCCATTGGGATTTCTGAGGATCCGATGTCCATGCTGTTGAACGGACGGTCTTACAAGAGCGGCGACTTTCTGCCCTTTGAGCGGGTGCCCGTCAATACTGTGCAACTGCTGGAGATTTTCCACGCCCATGGTGGTGGAGGGGGGCATGGTGGTGCAGCAGCCGGGGCCGAGTCAGGTGGTGGTCACGGATCGGAACCGGCCGGAAAACCCGCTGCGTCTCCTGGCTCATCTGAACATGCCATGGGCGGTGGTCCGGGCATGATGATGCGCGGCGGAATGGGCGGTATGGGTCATGGCATGATGGGCGGGGGCGGCATGGGGGGCATGAATCACGGCCAGGAGGGTGGCGGTCAAGGCATGGGAATGGGCGGTGGCATGGGAGGAATGGGTATGATGTTTTCCATGGCGCACCCGATTCATCTGCATGGCCAGCAGTTTCAGGTGCTCAGCCGCACTATCGGTGCCGGCGAGGCCGAGGATTACGCTACCGTCAAGGATGGCTTGATGAGTTCGGGCTGGAAAGACACAGTGCTGGTCATGCCTGGCGAGAAAGTTCGCATCATCAAGCCTTTCGAGGACTTCAGGGGTCCCTTTATGTACCACTGCCATAACCTTGAGCATGAGGATATGGGCATGATGCGAGAGTTTTTGGTCGAGTAATCCTCTTTGCCCTACGGAAAAAGCGCGGGACGTCCCGCGCTTTTTTTGATTTGGCCAAAGTGTAAAAGCGTTGCTTCAGACATGACTGTTTTCTGGTTTTGGGTCGCGCAGAAGGAGGTTGGTGACCGCTTCCGCAGGCGGGAGATTCTCGTAAAGAATACGGTAGGTTTGTTCGGTAATGGGCATGTCAATGCCATGCCGTTGCGCCAGGGCGTGAACGATTTTGGCGGTGGGGATGCCCTCGATTTCCTGGCCGATTTCGGTGGCCACTGTCTGACGGTCACGTCCTTGCCCAAGGCCCACGCCAAAACGGCGGTTACGGGACTGGTTGTCCGTGCAGGTAAGGATCAGATCGCCAACGCCGGAGAGCCCCATCAGGGTGTCAGGCTTGCCACCCAGTGTGGTGCCCAGTCTGATCATTTCGGCTAGACCCCGCGTAATCAGGGCTGCGCGTGCGTTGGCACCATAACCCAGACCGTCAGCGACGCCGGCCGCAATCGCCAGCACATTTTTGATGGCGCCACCCAGTTCTACCCCGATGATGTCGTGGCTGGAGTAGGCTCTAAAGCGGTCATTGTGCAGTAATCCAACCAATTCACTAGCGAAGTCTGCGGTTTTCGAGGCCACTGTAATCGCCGTTGGTTGGCCGGCAGCGACTTCTCCGGCAAACGTAGGGCCTGAGAGAACGGCGGCAGGCAGGTTGTTGCCAACAACGTGGCCTACTACGCGATGCAGGGGTTCCCCTGTTTGCAATTCTAGCCCCTTGGTTGCCCAGGCGATGCGGCAGCCGGGCGTGCAATACGGTTTTAGTGCTTCCAGCTGGCGACGAAACGCATGGCTGGGGACAGCGATCAGCCAAAGCGGTGAAAAGTGAGCGGCGGCATCAAGGTTTCCCGTCATCGCCAGGCGATCTGGAAAAGCAATGCCTGGCAAATAACGCTGATTGGCGCGCTCGTGCGTCAGGGCGGTCATGTGATCCACACGATGACCCCACAGCATGACCTGATGCTGGTTGCGGGCCAGCAGGATAGCAAGTGCGGTGCCCCAAGAGCCGGCACCGAATACGGTTATGTTTGCCATCCCTGCTGGGTTTGTCTGCCGTGATTTGCCGGAAATCTAGCACTTACGCGCCGTACCCGTCTCATTGTTGGGTGAACCCGTTCAGTGACTGGTTACAGACTCGGGAGCTTGTTGCATTTGCTGGATATGCTGGGAATAGAGCGCGTCGAAATTGACAGGGGCTAACAGCATGGGAGGAAAGCCGCCTTTGCTCACCAAGTCGGAGATCACTTCGCGGGCATAAGGGAAGAGCAGGTTGGGGCAATAACTGCCGAGCAGGTGTCCCATTTCCTCATTCTGAAAACCGCTGGCACTGAAGATGCCGGATTGGGTGATTTCAATTAGATAGGCGGTTTTCTGCTCAAGCTTTACCGTGACGGTCACGGACAGGCCAACCTGGTAAACGCCTTCCTGAATCTGCTCGGCGCTACTTGACAGGTTGAATTCGACTTTTGGATTTTCCCAGGCCAGGGTGAAAATTTCTGGCGAATTGGGGGTTTCAAATGAGACATCCTTGACGTAGATTTTCTGGATGTTGAAAAGTCTTTCTGCTGTGTTGGTGTTTTCTTCTGCCATGGATCTTAGTTGTTTAGGTGGAGTTGAGAGCTGTCTTGTCTTGCCAATGACGTGTTACTTGCGCTTTTTGGTGATCGGCAGGTTTTGATCCTTCCAGCCGAAAATCCCGCCCTTGAGTTCATGAACCTGAGAAAACCCTAGTGCAGTCAGCTTTTTGCTGGCAGCCGAGGAACGGGTGCCTGACTGGCAATTCACGATGACGGGCGTTGCCTTGTGCGCTTCAAGTTCAGCCGCACGTTCGTCCAGTTTGGCCAGCGGAATGTTGCGGGCGCCTTCAATATGGCCTTCGGCGAATTCGTTGGGTTCCCGCACATCGACGACTATGGTGTTCTCATCATTCATCAGAACCACGGCTTCGGTAGCCGAAACCGTTTTGTGCTTACGGAAAGCGGCGTCAATTAGATCCTGGATAAGCAGGATGAGTATGATGAATAGGCCGCTGGCCATCAGCCAGTGATTGCCAATGAATTCCAGTAGGCGATCAGGTGTTACGTTCATTTTGGGTCTTAGTGGGGAGTGCTGGTTGAGTTGGAGTCTTGACAGAAAACCTCACGCATCAGCGTGATGAGCTTGAGGGTACGTTTGTCGTCGACATAATAGTACACGCGGTTTGCTTCCTTACGGCAGCCGAGGATGCCCTTTTCCCGCAAAATTGCCAGGTGTTGCGAGATGTTGCTTTGTGTCGTGCCACAGGCATCGACGATCTCCTGGACACTGGCATTGCCATCGCCAAGCAAGCAGAGGATTTTGAGGCGCAACGGGTGAGCCATGGCCTTGATACAGCGTGCAGCTTGGGAAATGTCTTCGTCCCGGTTGATGAGGGTTGCATGCTTCATACTATGTTGTGTCCCTGTATATCCCAAATTCGCATGGCCCTATGGAGAGCGTCGTAATGCACGACGGGCGAAGCAAAAACAGCTAAAATCGCTGCCTTGATGACGCGACAGATCACATCGTCGTTTCCTTGTTTTGCCCATAGCTTTGGTTCAAATTGAACTCAGCCGGAGATTATACGTTGAACTCGCATCGCCCTAAACCCGTTGTTCTAATCATTCTTGATGGTTTCGGTTACAACGAATCCTCTCAATACAACGCCATTGCGGCGGCCAATACACCAACCTGGTCAGGACTGTGGCAGTCTTGCCCGCATACCGTGCTGCACTGTGCTGGGGAAACCGTGGGGTTGCCGGACGACCAGATGGGTAATTCGGAAGTTGGCCATCTGCACCTGGGGGCAGGGCGCTTGATCAATCAGGATTTTACTGCGGTCAACAAGGCCATCCGCGACGGATCATTTTTTTCCAATTCAGCCCTGACGGCAGCGGTAGAGCAGGCGAAGTCTGCCGGTAAGGCGCTGCATCTCTTTGGGTTGCTTTCCCCCGGAGGTGTACATAGCCATGATCGCCAGATTCAGGCGATGGCCGAATTGGCCGTTCGCAATGGCCTGGAAAAGATCTATATGCATGCCTTCCTGGATGGTCGCGATACGCCGCCACAAAGCGCGGGTGCATCAATCCAGGCGCTTGAAGCCAAATTTGCCGAATTGGGTGCGGGGCGTATTGCTTCTATGGCGGGCCGCTTCTTTGCGATGGATCGTGATAATCGTTGGGATCGGGTCGAGAAGGCTTACCGGCTGATCGTCGAAGGCCAGGGTGAATTCACCGCGATCTCGGCCATGGCGGGTCTTGAGCAGGCTTACGCCAGGGGTGAGACCGACGAGTTTGTTCAAACCACGCTGGTTGTGCCGGAGGGGCAGCAAGAAGTGCATCTGGAGGATGGCGATGTTGTGGTTTTCATGAATTTCCGCGCTGATCGCGCCCGTGAAATTACCAAGGCTATCAATGATGCGGACTTCACCGGATTCCACCGTAATGTGGTGCGCAAATTGGCCGCTTACGTGACGCTGACCGAATATCATCAGGACTTTAATTATCCGATCGCCTTTCCACCGGCAAGCATTACTCATACCTTGGGCCAGGTGCTCTCCGAAAAGGGGTTGACGCAGCTGCGTCTGGCGGAGACCGAGAAATACGCACATGTCACCTTTTTCTTCAATGGGGGCAGGGAAGATCCGTTTGAGGGTGAGTCGCGCATCCTGATACCTTCACCCAATGTGAAAACTTATGATCTACAGCCGGAAATGAGCGCGAAGGAGGTTACCGACGAGATGGTCAAAGCCATTGAGGGAGGTGAGTTTGACGTGATCATCTGCAATTATGCGAATGGTGACATGGTCGGGCATACCGGCATCATGGACGCCGCCGTGAAGGCAGTCGAAACCCTGGATGCCTCGTTGCAGCGTGTCGTGACGGCCTTGGATAAGGTCGGTGGCGAGTTGCTGATTACGGCCGACCATGGCAATGTTGAGCAAATGGTCGATCCCGATACAGGCGTGGCGCTGACACAGCACACGACTTTCCCGGTGCCTCTGGTCTACAGAGGACACCATGGAAAAAAACTGCTTGAGGGTGGCAATCTGGCGGATATCGCGCCGACCATGCTGGAGATGTTGGGTATTGAGAAACCGGCTGCAATGACAGGCAGATCATTACTCAACTGAGGTTCCAGCCAATCTTACCTTTCCTCTTTTTGAGAATTCTCTTTGGTTTGGGGCTTTTGCTGGTGGCGTGCGCTGTTTTTTCCTCGCCATCTCAAGTGCCGCTCAGTGAAGTCAGGGATCGTATCCAGTCCACCCGGAGGACTCAGGAGGCGTTGCAGGCGCTGAGGGATGGGCTGTTCCAGCAATTGTCGGATCTGGAGCTGAAACTGGGCCAATTAGCTAAGACCCTCAATGAGTTGGAGGCGCAATCAAGAGCCCGCGAAACACGTGTCCGCGAACTCAAGATTCAGCGTGACAAGCTACAGGTTTCGGTCAAGCAGCAGCAGAAACAGTTGGCGGGCCAGTTGCGGAGCGCTCATGTCATTGGTCGGAAAGACTGGCTGAAACTCCTGCTGAATCAGGAAGAACCGTCCCGATTAGCCCGTGTGCTAGCCTATTACGGCTACCTTAACCAAGCGCGAACAGTCCTGATCCAGGCTTGGCAGGCTGACGTGGCCGAGGTACGCAACACAGAGGCAGAGTTGATGCGGGAGTCGGCGCAACAGGCCGAATTGCGTCAGCGCAGTCAGAAAGAGCGGGCGGCGTTGCGGGAAGCGAGTTCGGCGCGCCGTCAATTACTGGCAGGCTGGGATCAGGAACTTAAAGGGCAGGCTGCCAGTCTGGTTCAGCTTAAAGAGGATGAGACGCGCCTGACAGGGTTGATACAGTCCATGGTTGTGCAGGATCCACAAGCGGTTGATGAGCCCGCTGCTTCAGTCCGGAGCCTACCCGCACAGCAAGGTGGAAAAGGACAATGTCCGCCTGCGGGAGTGGTCTTGGCCAAGTACGGAAGTCCGCGCATGAGTGGGCGCTGGGATGGCCTGCTGATTCAAGGCAAGGAGGGTACGCAGGTGCAAGCGGCCGCTAGCGGGAAGGTGGTTTTCGCCGACTGGTTTCGAGGCTACGGATTGTTGTTGATCATCGATCATGGCAATGGAACGATGAGCCTCTACGCGTTCAATCAGACCCTCTACCGGAAGAAGGATGACAGGATAAACAGCGGTGATGTGATTGCTGCCGTGGGTGCGAGTGGGGGACGGGACAAGCCTGGACTTTATTTCGGTATCCGGCAGCAGGGGCAGCCAGTCGATCCGCTTGTCTGGTGTTCCGAACAGGGTTAAACGGCCCAATGTTCCCAAATTTCATTTTTCAAGAGAGCGATATGTTGCGACAGAATAAACTGCGGGTTTTGACATCGGGGCCACTGCTTGGGCTGTTTTTATGCGTCACCGGCCCGGCGCAGGCTGAGAAGGTCGAGACCAAGACCGATGTGCCGGCTGACCAAACGCAAATTCCGTTTGAAGGGCTGAAGACCCTGTCCGAAGTCTATGGCCGGATCAAGCAGGATTATGTCGAACCGGTCAAGGATGAGAAGCTGTTGGAGGATGCGATTCGCGGCATGCTCACCGGGCTTGACCCGCATTCGGCGTATCTGGACAAAGAGCAATACGACGAGTTGAAGGTCGGCACCACGGGTCAATTTGGTGGCTTGGGTATCGAAGTCGGGATGGAAAACGGGTTTGTTAAAGTAATTTCCCCAATTGACGACACCCCCGCACAAAAGGCAGGCGTGAAAGCAGGCGATCTGATCATCCGCCTGGATGACAAGCCAGTGAAAGGCATGAGCCTGAATGATGCGGTCAAGATCATGCGCGGTGAACCTGGCAGCCCGATCGTACTGACCATTGTGCGTGAGGGCGCTGAGCAGCCACTCAAGCTGAAGCTTGTCCGCGACATTATCAAGGTCAAGAGCGTCAAAAGTCGCATTCTTGAAGAGGGCTACGGCTATGTGCGTCTTTCCAGTTTCCAGGCCAAGACGGGCGAGAGCATGATCGAGGCAATTGACGACTTGAAAAAGGGCGGCAAGCTCAAAGGGCTGGTGATTGATTTGCGGAACAATCCGGGCGGTGTGTTGAATGCCGCTGTGACAGTGAGCGATGCCTTCCTCGATGAGGGTCTGGTTGTCTACACCGATGGTCGTGTCGAGGATGCCAAGATGAAGTTTAATGCCTCATCGGGTGACATACTGGATGGCTCGCCGATCGTGGTACTCATCAATGCGGGGTCGGCATCGGCCTCCGAAATTGTGGCTGGCGCACTGCAAGATCATAAGCGTGCCATCATCATGGGCGAGAAAACCTTTGGCAAGGGTTCGGTCCAGACTATCTTGCCGACCAGCAACGGTGCCGCCGTCAAGCTGACAACTGCCCGCTACTACACGCCGTCTGGCCGTTCGATTCAAGCCGAGGGAATTTCTCCCGATGTACAAATATCACGTGTCAAGCTGGAAGCGGCGGCGCAGTCGGAATTTGGTCCGCTGAAGGAGTCTGACCTTGCCAACCACCTCGAAAACAAAAATCCTGACGCCAAAAAGGCGACGGTGAAGGTGCCGGGCAAGGACGATCCTTCTGCTAAGGAGACGCCGAAAACCAAGGAAGAAATTGAGGATGCATTGGCCCTTCAGGATTACCCTTTGAACGAGGCGCTCAATCTGCTCAAGGGAATCAATATCGTCAATAAGACAGCGAAGTAGAAGGATAAAGAATGGGGCCGCATGGACGTGGCCCTCATCCCTAACGCTTTCCTCCTAATTGGGTTCGGAGTGCCCTCCGAGACTCATCTCGTTGAAACTGCCTTTTCGGATATTCCAGAACCCCAATTCGGGCACACTGAATAAGAGACCGAAGAGCCCTTCTTTTAGTAGCAATCCCTCATCTACGGGGGCGGTGAAAAGTCCTGCGGCGGTGGCGGCCAGTCCATAGCCAAAATTGAGGGTTCCCAGTAAGGGGCGAGTCCAGAAGGCATTTTCCGTGAACATCAGAAAGGCGCTGTCGCCACTGAGCGGCCTATAGATGTCGGAAGTCAGTGTGTTGCTTTCCCGGGCTATAGCTACCCAGTCGGTATCCTGGCGGGTGAGTTGAGTAAGGCGCTGGTTTCTGTATGAGGGCAAGGTTTCAACACCCGTAACGCGGTAATGCCGGCGGACCAGTTCAAAAAACCGGAAGGGGATATAGCCCTGGTTCGCTCCGGGCCCCAGATGTCCCCCCAAGGCGTTACTTTCATCTGCGTGCTCGAAGCTTGAATTCACGGCGCTGACTAACTCGGTGACGCAATTATGGGTGATCAGCTGGTACCGGTAGGTTGCCTGCATTTTTTGCAGAAACTGCTCTGTTCTGAGTCTCGCGGCGGTGTTGGCGGTTTGGAATTGCCGTGCTGACATGGCGTGGTTGAGAATCACAGCATGGCCGGCTCCCCGGGGTGGACCCTCTGTTTGAGCGAAAGATAAGCGGCGTTCCTGTGCCAATCCTGCTTTGGCCTCCTTCAACTCTGAGGCCGCAACTTCTATTTGGTGATAATTGGCTTCATCGGGTTCCGGGTGCTGGGATTCCCTGGTAACCAGACCGTGGAGTGTTGTTTGAAGTTGGGTGATCAGTTGCCGCAAGAGCGGTTTTTCTTCCTCGGTCAGACCCTCCCGGCTTGGGGGGAAGCTGCTCGACAAGATGTCGAGAACCAGCCGCTTTCCGCTGGACAGGGAGAGCGAGATGGCTTGATACCGGGCAAGCGATAACAATAAAGAGCGGCCAGATCCAGGGTAGGGCGATGCCAATGTTTGGATGATGGCCGCCTTTAATTGGTCATGGTAAGCAGCCAACCACTGCTTTTCATGACGCCGACTTAACTGACCAGCTTCTATCAGTGATCCATTCTTTAAGGGCCAACCTTTATCAATCGCCGTTAGGGCAAACCAGTGCGCATGTAGATCTTCTATCTCCTCGGAGAAGGTGGGCAGGTAATCAGGATATTGGTCTGAGTGCAGATCTGCCGTTGCGGCGTGTGGACGATAACGTAGCATTTCGAGTTGCCGGCGCAGGCGTCTGCGCTCGGCATTGATGAACCCCGGATAGTGGGTGGACTCGAAACCTCCCCTGAGGTCACTGTATGCCGCCGATTCGTGAGACCTCTGCTCAAAAAAACCAATCCCAGAAACTTCGATGGGTTCACCAGACTGAAGGGCGTCCAAGACTGCTTCGTCTCGCTCCAGCGCAGTCAGGTAATCGACCTGACGATTTTGTGTTATGAACAGCAGGCTGAGTCGGTCACGAATCCGCTGCAAGTCTTCGGCTCGGAGTGCGATGTGGGCGCTATGGATGTTGCGGTTGTCTACGTCGTTATAGATAAACCGGAAGCGTTTCCAGTGTTCGCGGCTGATGCGGGTATAACCCTCGTCGTTCTGGAAATGGTAGACCGTATCACCCAGTTTTACGGCCGTGTGACCGCCGCTGGAGCCCCCGGTATTGGCGTCTATGTAGAGGAATTCGAGGGATTCTGCCGGAGTCTCCACCCCGGTCGTGGGATGGGACACCAGCGCCAGGGCCAGGGCCAGGCACGCCGCAAGGCGACGGCTATTGAGCAGAGTCAATTCAGTGCGAGTAGCCGCTCTGAATATAGCTTAGTGCATCCTTGTTGGCGGTCAGGACATTGGCAAGAAAAGCTTGGCGTGCGATGTTTTCTTTGGGAATCCCGGCGCGCTTGAGCCCTTTGCCAATTCCGTAAAAAGTGGCCTTTTCTTGAGACCAGTTGCTGATTTTGAATTGGCCAGCGGTTCGCGCCAGCGCATTAGGAAAGTCACGTGCGGTCATGGATGAACCAGCGACCGAATAAGTAAGATTCGCGACATCGTCGCGATAGGCTTTTTTCTCTTTGCTCAAACTGGCGGCTTCACTGGATACGGATGACCCGGAGCTGGCCACGCTCCCTATGGATGACTCGGAACTCGATCCTATCGATTCGGATATGGAGATGGACGAATCTGAAAAAGAGCAGGCCTGCAACAAACCCAGGGGGAGGATAACGGTCGTTAATTTGGTAAACGGTCTGATTTTGTGCATGGTGATATTACGCCCTGTCGGTAACTGGATGAGGCAAGTTGAATCAGCGTCTTTGGTACAGCGGTTCTGGTCTATCGGCTGCCGCCTGATAGGTAACGCTGAATTCCTTGAAGGCTTTCAGCCGGTCTTCCAGTGGCGTACCGTCTGGGAATTCAAAGGCGTTGACGCCAACGCGGCTTAGAAAGAACATTTGATCTCGAAGGAAATCCCCTCGCGCCCTGATTTCTCCCCGATATCCCAGTCGCTCCAGGAGCCGGGCCTGGCTGAATGTTCGTCCATCCGTGAACGCTGCCATGTCCAGGACGATGATGGGTATTTTATTGAGTTCTCCGGCAACAAGCTTTTCCACTGTGTCAGTAGCAGTCAAGCGAACTCCAGGCGTGCCCTCATGCACACATTTCAGCCACCGATCCAGCGGTATCGTCACTACACCGGAAGCAGGCATGGGTTCATCGGTCAGATGAACCCATGCATTTTCCATGAATTCGCCATTTTTAATGACTGTCATAAACGCGCTCCTGGAAAGGCTGGATGCCGATGCGACGGACGGTATCGAGAAAGCTCTCTTCGTCGCCACGGAGGTCGCGATAAGTCAGAAAAATCCTCTTCATCACGTGAGGAACTTCTGCCTTGGCAACGGATGGGCCTAATCTCTCACCTAAAGAGGCATCATTACTGGATGAGCCGCCGAGGGTAATCTGGTACCACTCCTC
>SXQV01000224.1 GCA_005792805.1 Methylococcaceae bacterium
CCGTAGTCCTGCCGCTAGACGATCCCCCAAGTAATCCGGCGCAGAAACTAGCGCTTGGAGTACTGAGGACGACGGCGGGCGCCATGCAGGCCCACTTTCTTGCGTTCAACCTCACGGGCATCGCGGGTTACGTAACCGGCACGGCGCAGGGGCTGACGCAGGTTTTCGTCAAACACGATGAGTGCGCGAGTCAGTCCATGACGAATGGCACCGGCCTGACCGCTGGGACCACCGCCGGCCACGGTCACAACCACGTCAATCTTCTCGCCCAGGGAAACCAGTTCCAGTGGCTGACGGACAACCATCTGATCGGTCTTGCGGCCAAAGTATTCTTCAACTGGTTTGTTGTTGACGAGAATGCGTCCACTGCCAGTCTTGGCAAAAACACGAGCTACTGCGCTCTTGCGACGACCCGTTCCGTAATAATGCTGTTGTGCCATGGAGATATCCAGCTTAACTCGTTAGATTTCCAGCAGCTTTGGCTGCTGTGCCTGATGTTGATGATCGGCGCCCGCATATACCTTGAGCTTGCGGAACATCGCGCGGCCCAGCGGATTCTTTGGCAGCATGCCTTGCACGGCGGTCTCAATGATACGCGACGGATGAGTCTGGCGAAGCTTGCCGAGAGCAACCGACTTCATGTTGCCGATATAGCCGGTGTGCTTATAGTAAATCTTGTCTTTTTCCTTGTTGCCGGTAACGCGGACTTTTTCCGCGTTCACGACAATGATGTAGTCACCGGTGTCGACGTGCGGGGTGTACTCTGCCTTATGCTTGCCGCGAAGACGGCGTGCAATTTCGGTAGAAAGCCGTCCCAGCGTCTTTCCGTCGGCGTCGATGATATACCAGTCGCGTTTTACTTCGGCCGGCTTGGCGCTGAAGGTCTTCATTACTGCGCGCTCCAGAACAATAGCGTTGCGTGAAAAGCCGGGAATCTTAACGGAAAGACGGCAGCAAAACAAGCAGAAAGACCTTCCGGGAGCCGATACTGCAAAATTTTTCGCAAAAGTCAGGCAGAGCGCCCGACTGGGCCGGTATCCAAGTCTTCGTCAAACTCCGGCACCAGCTCGCGAAGCTGAAACAGCAGGGCTGTCTCGTCAAATCGCTGACAGGCTTCCGCCAGAGCGTTTGCGCGCTGAAGCAGTTCCTTCCTGTCATGGGTAACTGAACGCGCCAGCAAGAGTTTGTTGTGCGGAGTCGGCATCGGTTGTTCGCCCTCAAGAAACAGTTCTTCCGTCAGCTTTTCTCCGGGCCGGAGGCCGACGTACTCGATCCTGATTTCCTGCCCCATGGATTTACCCGACAACCGTATCATTTGCTCAGCCAGGTAGCGGATCAAAATGGGCTGCCCCATATCCAGCACGAAAATTTCGCCGCCCAGCCCCACCGCTGCAGCCTGCATGATGAGTTGGCAAGCCTCGGGAATGGTCATGAAGTAACGCGTCACCTCGGGATGGGTGACTGTCACGGGACCTCCGGCGCGGATCTGTTCGCGAAACAGCGGCACAACGCTGCCGGCCGAGTCCAGCACGTTACCAAACCGCACCGTAATGAAGCGGGTGACGCCAGTACCATTGAGGCTTTGCACCAATTTTTCAGCGGCGCGCTTGGTGGCCCCCATGACGTTGGTGGGCCTTACGGCCTTGTCGGTCGAGATCAGGACAAACTGGCGAACACCCGCTGCGATGGCGGCTTCAGCCACCAGCCGCGTGCCTATCACATTATTGCGGATGGCCTGCCTCGCCTGTTGTTGCAAAAGGGGCACGTGCTTGTAAGCCGCCGCGTGAAAAATCACCTCGGGGCAAGCGCTATTGATCGCATGACTTATGGCGGTTTGATCGGTCACATCACCCAGCAGCACAGTTAATCGCAACGCCGGGAATGTCTCCCTGAGGGCTTGTTCAATCCGGTAGAGATTGAACTCGCATTGCTCAAAGATAATGAGTTCTGCTGGTAAAAAGTGCGCGATTTGCTTGCATAGTTCAGAACCAATGGAGCCGCCACCACCCGTTACGAGTATCCGCGTCCCCTGGATATGCGTCTTGACCACCTGACGTTCCAGCTGTACTGGGGAGCGCCCAAGAAGATCCTCGATCGACACCTCGCGCAAACGGCCCAGCTTCTGCTCAGACAGCATCTCCCGAACCGATGGCAGCGTGAGGAAGGGGACGTGGGTAGCTTCACAAATCTCGACAACGCGGCGCATATCCAGGTCAGTGGCGGATGGAACGGCAATCAGGATGGCCTCGACTCCCAGCTTATCAACCAGTTCGGGAATATGCTCACATTGTCCCCGCACGCGGACACCGTGGATCTCGCTGCCTTTTTTGCCAGGATCGTCGTCCACCAGCGCCACCGGTACATAACGGTGATCTCTGACCCGCAACAAATCCCGCACCAGCAATTCGGCCGCCCGTCCCGCCCCAACGACCAGCGCGCGCTGCCCGGAGCCCAGCAGAACCCCCTGGTCCTTCCACATGCGGTAAATCAGTCGAGGCCCCGCCAACAGCAGGCCCAACAGCATCACATAGAGAGGCAATACCGAACGCGGTACATGCTGCATCCGGCTGATGAAATACAACGCCACCGAAATCAGCGTGATGCCAACCAATGCGGATTTACCGATACGAATCAAATCCGGCACTGAGGCAAACCGCCATACCCCGCGATACAGGCCCAGCCGGGAAAACACCAACACCTGGATTAAGACGACTACAGGCAAGGCTTCCAGAGCCGATACGATGAACTTGTGAGGGGGCAGGGACAGATTGAAACGCAGCCAATACGCGCCCAACCAAGCCAGCCCGACCATAATCAGGTCATGCAGAAAAACCAGAACCCGCAAACGCAGCTTGGAGGAGAGCAAAATATCAAGTCCTCAGGATCTTCCGGCACCGAGCCGACAAGCAGAAAAGAAAAGCGGAAGAATCGCGATCAGCAATAGCCATAACTCCCCACCAGGATGCCTCATTGCCAGCCAGGCCAGTGGCAGCAACCAGACCAGATTAATCGCCAGCACCGAGAGCGTAACCTTGCGGTGACTACTCCAACGCCGGGCGGCATGCTGATAAGCATGGCTGCGGTGAGCCTCGTACCAGCGCTCACCCTGCCGAATGCGAATCATCAAGGTCAAGGTTGCGTCGACCAGAAACACGGCAGCCAAAATGAGCCAGACGGTTAAACTCAGTGCATGGTGCTGGGCAGACCAAAGTGCCAGCAAGGCCAGCGTAAAGCCAAGCACACCGCTGCCGACATCTCCCATGAAGATTTTTGCAGGAGGCCAGTTCCAGACCAGAAACCCGCTCGTCGCCGCCGCCAGCACCAGCGCCACATAAGCCTCTGCCGGCAAACTCGTGCCGATGCTGAACGACATCAACACCATCGCTGACAACGAGACGGTCACGGTCTCGACGCCGGCGATCCCATCAATGCCATCCATGAAATTAAATAGATTGAGCATCCATAACATAAACAGGGCCGCCAGGAAGTCGCCCATCCAGCCGATGGTATAGGCACTCCCCGCCACCTCGATACGCTCCATACCGCCAATCCAGATCAATGCCCAGATAACGGCGACCGCCTGAACCAGAAAACGCCAGCGGGCGGGGACATGCCCATGGTCATCCACAAAACCGATTACCGACAGCGGAACCAGTCCCGCCAGCGCCAGAGCCAGCGGCTGGGGGAGCAGCCCCCCCCAAAAAAGCCCAGCCAGCGTCACCCCAAAACAAACAACAATCGCCAGACCGCCGCCACGCGGCGTCGGCTGGATGTGGGAGCTGCGGTCATTCGGCAGATCGAGAAGCCGATACTGCGCATAGCGCCACACCCTGTGGGTCAGCACGGCAGCCGCCAGAGCAACCAACCCCAGCAGCAATACACCCAACAAGATGGTCAGATTGGACGACATGACAATAAGAAAACCCGGCAGCACTTGCGAGTGCATGATAATCGGAAACTCCGCCACTTAATCAAGCGAGGGACATGGCTGGGACTGACGCTTAGTCTTCGCCTGCAAGTTCGATCAACTCGTTCGCCTCCACCAGCAAGAGATCGCGCAGATAGCGGAACAAAAGGCGCGCCGCACGAGGTGGCTGCCCCGCAGCGTGCTCTCTGTTCGCATCACGCACCCATTGCCTCAGCTTCTGCCGCTCAGCCCGGGGATGCTTCCCCACAAACTCATTTACTACGCCGTCGCCTTCAAAAAGCATCCGGTCACGCCAGCGCTCACACTGATGCTGCAGACGCACCAGTTCAGCACTCTCTCCCTTGAGCGCCACCAACCCCGCCTTGATGGGTTCGACATCAAGATTTCTGAGCAACTTACCAATGAATTTGCGTTGCCGCTGAAGTCCGCCATGCGCCGTAATCGATTGCCCAATCCGCACGGCCTCGAATAGCGCTTCTGGCAAATCCAGCTTCGTTAGCTGGTCCCTGGAAAGGGCCATCAGATCCTCGCCCAAATCCTGCAGGGCGGAACTTTCCCGCTTGCGGCTGGATTTGCTGGGCCCCCGCACATTGAAATATTCATCTTCTTCTATTTCCAGGTCTTCCATGTTTTAAATTTTGAGGTAACGACGGATAAAGATCAGTGCATGAAGTTTAAGCCTTTACGGGACCGCGCTCGCCGTACTTACATACGGCCTGCCGGCAGAAGGCATCGACCATCGAGCCAGTCACTTCCTTAAATAACCCACCCAGGGCCATACCCAATAAGGCATTGGCGAACTCAAAATCCAGCCGAAACGTGGCTTCGCAGCCAGAGTCGCCGCGTGGCTCGAAGTGCCAGACCCCATTGAGCCGTTTGAACGGCCCATCCACAAGCCGCATACGTATGGATCTGCCCACTTTCATGGTGTTTTCGGTGGTGAATGAAAGCTTGACCTTGCCTTTAGCCATGGAAATCGTGGCCTTGAGGTGCTCTGGTGCCTTCGATAACAGCCGGACCTCGCTACACATGGGAATATATTTTGGGTAGGACTGGACGTCATTGACGAGTTCGTACATTTCCTCAGGTGTGTAATTAACGCACACGCTGGTGGATACGTTAGGCATCGGCAGGGAGCTCCTTCGGGGTTCGTAAGGGTTTTGCCTGGGCGGCTCAAAAAATGCGAAAGATGTGGACAGCGATTATAGAAGAGAGCGGCCTATATCCTCTAATTCAGAACAGTCGGCGCAAAGACCGCGAATCTCGAACGACTGGTGACGGGGCGAAAACCCGGCCGCCCGAATTTCCCTGGCGGCAGCCTCCATCAACTCCAGCGCCGTTCGCTCTTCCACATTGTGACAATGCTCACAAATCAATAACAGCAGTTCGTGACGCCGCTCCGGATGGCGACACCCCACAAAGGCATTGAGGCTCTCTATGCGATGAATAAGGCCCTGCTCCAATAGAAAATCCAGGGTTCGATAAACCGTCGCAGGCTTCGCCGACTTATCGAAAGCTTTCAAGGTATCCAACAAATCGTAAGCCTTCACCGACTCGTGATTGGACCAGATCAACTCCAGCACACGCCGCCTCAACGGCGTGAAGCGGACACCCCGTTCCTCACACAGACGCTCGGCCAGGGCTAATGCCGTATTGATACATCCCTGGTGATCATGTACCGCCATCCCCACTCCAACTTGATACAAATAGGGCCGATTGTACGCCCAGCCTTGAATCGGGGGGAGTTGCTGCCGATTACTCCTGCCGTGCGCACGGCACAGTCCGTGCGATAAACCGGGTAGCAGGCTATAATCCGGACTCACGCTCATTGCCCCGGTAGCTCAGCTGGATAGAGCATCCCCCTCCTAAGGGGAAGGCCGTGCGTTCGAATCGCGCTCGGGGCACCATAAAAAACAGTCACCTAGAATAATCCCGGCCAGGCGGAAGCATTACAGGGCGACAAATCCCGGCAAACCTCAGCTGTAAGCGTTAGGCTCAAGCCTGACCCTGTCGAGAGTCCAACCAGAAAGCACCATCAAACGCTCAGGTACGTGTTTGAGGTGAAATAAAAACCGATGAAGAGGCGACCGCTTACTTTAGTGAGCGGTCGTGTGACTCTCGGACGATGCGGCCTCTCGACTACAGGCGCACGTATCTTTGACGCCCCGCAACCGCTCCGACGCCCTTGAACATCCAGCAATCAGCACAGAAATAACCAACAGACCGCCAAGCCTTAGCATGACTAATCCTGCTGCGGCACCGGGCGATCGGCAAAACTGCAAACATTGCCGCTTCTGCACACCACCACATAACTGACGTTGCTGCCACAGCCTTCTGCCCAGACTTTATATTCGCTATAAAGCTCGTCCGGCCAGTCTTCCATCCGGTCACTTCTAATTGGCCGGTCCGCCATGGCTTCCTCACAGCTCAAATCCATAACGGCGCGTTGCTGTGCCATGGCCTGACTGGCTAAAGAATTGTCATTCCGGAATAGCGCCTCGTCGGTCACGCATCCCGCCAAGAGAGCAAGGATAAGGAAACTAAAGGTTTTCATCTTTTCTTGAGTCGCACGTGATAGCGGCAATGCAGGGGCCAGAAGTGAGCCAACACCATGGCCTCATGTGACAGGTCATAACAGACCACTTGAACTGGCCCATCCATTCATGGTCACAACTCAAGGGCTTTGGATAGATCTGCACATACAAAGAATCAAGAAAGCAAAGCCATCCCCCCAGCCCCATCCGAAACAACGATGCCCCAAATTGGAACCATTGGCGGAGTCGAAGCCAACGACAGAAATGACATTACTTGCCATACCATCAGTAACTATAAAAAAGGAGAGTCAACATGAAAATCAACACCATCATCTCAGTCAGTGTCGCCTTTGTCATAGTAGGTGACATCTTTTTGCTCAATCATAATCGCAGTAAAGAGGACGAATGGGATGCTTTCCGCGAGGCTCACCATTGCACGCCCGTTAGCGTGACAGACGGCAGCAACCGTTCAGGCTACCAATGTGATGATGGCCAAGTGCATTATCGCTGGCGGCAAATGCGCTAATTAAGACACAGAGCCGACAGAATCTGACCGGCGACTTTAATCTGCTTTTAACATTCAGAGCCAGCCCTGAAAACGCGAAAGCCCCGATCGACGGGGCTTTGCAATGTTCCGTAATCCGGAAAGGAAACTTAGTTCCTTATTGGTGATAGGAAACCAGCCGCTCAACCTCGTTCTTCGAACCCAGTATCACCGGCACTCGCTGATGCACGCCGGTAGGCTGGATATCGAGGATACGCTCGCGGCCCGTTGAAGCTACGCCACCCGCCTGTTCGATGATAAAACCCATCGGGTTGGCTTCATACAGAAGCCGCAAACGACCGCCCTTGCTTTTCAGCTTCTCATCCATCGGGTAGGTAAAGAGTCCGCCGCGCATCAGCACGCGATACACCTCAGCCACCATGGACGCCAGCCAGCGCATATTGAAATCCTTCTCGCGGCCACCCGCCTTGCCCTGGACGCATTCGTCGACATAGCGACGAACTGGCTCTTCCCAGAAGCGATGATTGGACATATTGATAGCAAATTCCGAGGTATCTTCCGGAACGCGCACGTTCGGGTGCGTCAACACGAACTCGCCGACATTGCGGTCCAGCGTAAAGCCGTTGACACCCTGCCCGGTCGTAAGAATGAGGATGGTCGTCGGGCCATAGATGCAGAAACCTGCCGCCACCTGCGCTGTGCCTTTCTGCATGAAATCTTCGGCGGTAATGGTGGCCTTGCCTTCAGGCGCTCGCATAACCGAAAAAATGGTACCGATGGACAGATTGACTTCGATGTTGCTAGAGCCATCCAGCGGATCAAACGCCACCAGATATTTACCCCGGGGATATTCGGCGGGAATTGGAATAATCTCGTCGTTCTCCTCAGAGGCCATGGCCGCCAGGTGGCCAGTCCATTCAAGCGAACGGATAAAAATGTCGTTGGATAGAATGTCCAGTTTCTTCTGGACCTCGCCCTGAACATTCTCCGTACCGATCACATCGAGATTACCCGCCAGCGCGCCACGATTCACCTCATGACCGATGGCTTTGCATGCAGAAGCAATGTCGTTCAACAGCAGAGTCAGCTCACCGGTAGCACCGGGTACTTTGCGCTGCTCGTTGATCAAGAACTGAGTCAATTGTTGACCAATCATGATGTCCTCCTAATCCTGTCGTTATGATTTATTTATAAGCCGGACAATGCGCCTTCCAGTCACTTGGCGCCGCTGCCAGAACTTCCGGGATACTTGCGATTTTCATGGCATTGGTACCGCCACGAGATCCCATCAGATCACCCTTGGTCAGAATGACAATATCCTCAGGATCCACCAGGCCTCGATCCATGAACTCCTGAATAATCGCACGGTTCAAGATAGCGTGATCGGCAATGCCCACCGGATTGAAGCTGATCGGGTAAACCCCACGAAACAATGTGACCCGGCGGCAGGTTTTTTCGTGAGCCGTCAACGCATAAATCGGAATGCCTGAACTGATACGCGACATCCACAAGGGGGTTGAGCCAGTTTCTGTCAGTGCGCCAATGGCCCGAACCTCCAGGTGATTGGCGGCATACATGGCGGACAGGGCAACCGTTTCATCAATACGCTCGAACCGCTCGTGCAGACGATGCTTGGATTTTTCGCGGGGGTATTTCTCCGCTTCGATACAGATCTGGGCCATGGCCTTGACGGCCAGATCAGGAAAATCACCGGAGGCGGTTTCCGCCGACAGCATCACTGCATC
>SXQV01000225.1 GCA_005792805.1 Methylococcaceae bacterium
AGCACGTAAAACATGACGCCGACGCCGGCCAGTGTACGGCTGGGGAAGTTTTCATCGGGAAGATTGGGGTTGACGATGGCATCCGCCGTGGGCAGGGTGGCTCCCGGCAGGTGGTGATCGGTGACCAATACCTTCATGCCCCGTGCTTGCGCGGCGGTAACCCCCTCATGACTGGAGATGCCGTTGTCCACGGTCAGCAGCAGGTCGGGCTGTCGTTGCGCGGCGAGTTCGACAATTTCCGGTGTCAGGCCATAACCGTATTCGAAGCGATTGGGTACCAGATAATCCACCCGTTTCAGGCCGAGCGCACGTAATCCCTTGATGGCGACGGCGGTGGCGGTGGCACCATCGGCATCGTAGTCGCCGATGACCAGCAGTGTCCGGTCGTGGCGAATGGCGTCGGTCAGGTGTTCGATCATGGTGGCCATGCCCGATAAGCGGGACGGGGCGGGTAACCGACTCAGCGAACGGTCCAATTCCGCCGCTTCGCCCACCTCGCGCAAGACATAGATCCGTTGTAACAGCGGCGGCAGATCGGTGAGCGGGTGGGCGGTCTGGACAGGGGTCCGGCGGATGATTTTCTTGCGGACGGGATGATAGAGCATGGTCGAGCGTGTCAGCCCGGTCCGGGCAGGTTCGGATTCCGGGGGGTTGGGCGTTGCCGGGTAATTCAGTAACGGAGGTAATGATCCACCAGCAGCGCACTGAAAATGCCGCCAAGGTAGATCAGCGAATAAGCAAAGGTGCGCATGGCCAGCCTGTTGTTTTTGGCCAGCTTGAGACGGATTGCGTAATAGAGGAAACCACCGCCGAGGAGGAGCGCAGCGGCCAGGTAGATGAGCCCGCTCATGCCGGTCAGGTAGGGCAGCAGGCTGAAAATCACCAGCAAGATGGTGTATCCCAGAATGTGCAGCTTGGTGACGTCATCGCCGTAGATAACCGGCAGCATCGGCATGTCCGCCAGACGGTATTCATCCTTTTTGGCGAGCGCCAGCGGCCAGAAATGTGGCGGTGTCCAGATGAAGATGATCAGGAACAGCAGCAGCGAGTGAGGGTGGACCGCGCCGGTTACCGCACACCAGCCAAGGACGGGCGGTGCCGCCCCGGCCGCACCGCCAATGACGATGTTCTGGGTGGTGATGCGTTTCAGATAGCGCGTATAGATGACGGCGTAGCCGATGAGTGACACAAATGTCAGCACGGCAGTGAGCGGATTGACGAAGAGCGTCAAAATCACCATCGAGAGCAATCCAATAATCAGCGCAAAGATATTCGCCTGACGTGGTTGCAGCTGGGCCTGGGGCAAGGGGCGATCTTCTGTCCGACCCATCTTGCTGTCGATTTCGCGGTCATAGACATGGTTCAATGCGGCGGCTGAGGCCGCTGCGAGGCCGATGCCGAGAGCACCCCAGAGCGTTTCCGCCAGTGGGGGCAGACCCGCCACGGCCAGGAACATGCCGATGACGGCGGTGAAAATGATGGCACTTACGACCCTCAGTTTGCAGAGCCCGAGATAGGCGCGCCAGGTCGGTGTGGAGGGCTGTGCGGGGCTGTGCGGGGTCATGTTGGGCTGTGGCTTTCGTTTACAATGTAGGGCTTTGGCGGTTCACCGCCTCAGTTTTAGAGCAAACCACGCTAGGGAGAACGTCAGATGCTTATACGCGGACTCCGCATCATCCTGCTGGCTGCGCCGTTGTCGCTCCAGGCAGCCGAGCCCCAGGTCCATGAATACCAACTGGATAACGGACTGAAAATCCTGGTCCAGGAGGACCACCGGGCACCTGCCGTCGTCTCGCAGGTCTGGTACAAGGTCGGTGCCAGCAACGAATATGGCGGAATCACCGGCATCTCGCACATGCTGGAACATATGATGTTCAAGGGTACGCAGAAACACCCGCCGGGAGAATTCTCGCGCATTATCGCAGCAAACGGGGGGCGGGAAAACGCTTTTACCGGGCAGGACTATACGGCGTATTTCCAGATGCTGGAAAAAACCCGGTTGCCGGTCAGCTTTGAACTGGAAGCGGATCGCATGCGCAATCTCAAGCTGATCGAGGCCGAATTCGCCAAGGAGCATCAGGTGGTGCTTGAGGAGCGCCGTCTGCGGACAGACGACCAGCCACGAGCCAAGATGCAGGAGCATTTCGAGTCGGTCGCCTACAGTAACAGCCCCTACCAGAACCCCGTGGTTGGCTGGCCGGACGATGTGGCCGGGCTGACGCTGGATGATCTGAAAAGCTGGTATTCACTCTGGTATGCGCCAAATAACGCCACACTGGTTGTGGTGGGTGACGTGAATCCGGACGAGGTATTCAAGCAGGCTAAAAAGTTTTTCGGTCCGCTCAAGCGCAGTGCGCTACCGGCCCCCAAGCGGCAGGGCGAGGTGGAGCAATTGGGTTTGCGGCGCCTGACCGTAAAAGTGCCGGCCAAGTTGCCGAATCTGGTGATGGGCTACAAAACCCCTACGCTGAAAACCGTCACCGACGAAACGGAGGCTTATGCACTGGAGGTCGCGGCCGGCATTCTCGATGGAGGCAATAGCGCCCGGTTCTCCAGCCGCCTGGTGAGGGGACAGCAAATCGCGGCGGCGGCGGGGGCGGGGTATGACCTTTACTCCCGGTTGTCGAATCTGTTCACGCTGGAAGGCACCCCGGTACAGGGAAAATCGGTCTCTGAACTGGAGGCCGCCATGCTTGATGAGGTTCGCCGTTTGCGGGACGAACCGATCACCGCTGAGGAGCTGCAACGAGTGAAGGCACAGGTATCGGCCAGTCATGTCTACCAGCTGGATTCGATCATGTATCAGGCGATGCAGATAGGTACTGCCGAAACCGTGGGGTTGAGCTGGAAGAAAGTTCAGGAATACGTCGACAAGGTCAATGCCGTGACGGCGGAGCAGGTTCAGGCGGCCGCCCGTAACTATCTGATCGATGACCATCTCACGATTGCTCACCTTGAGCCGTTACCCTTGCCCGAAGGGGCACCAGCACCCGAAGACGCTGCTATTGGAGGTGGTCATGTTCGCTAAGTCCCTCATGAATAAGCTCAAAGCGGCCTGGCTGCCACTCTTTTTGCTGACTTTCAGCGTCACGGCGGCGGCCGTGCCGGATATTCAGCACTGGACTACGGCGCGTGGAGGGCGGGTCTACTTCGTGGCAACCGAGGGATTGCCGCTGGTGGATGTGCGCGTGGTCTTTGATGCGGGCAGTGCCCGCGATGGCGAGAAGTTTGGGCTGGCCAACCTGACTTCCGGCATGCTCGATACCGGTGCCGGCGACTGGGATGCCGACGTGATCGCACAACGCCTTGAAAATGTGGGTGCCTTGCTCGGGGCAGGCGCTGGCCGCGATTCAGCTTATATCACTCTACGGAGCCTGACCCATCCGGACAAGCTGGCCGTGGCAATGGCAACGGCCAGGACGGTGCTGGCGCATCCGCGTTTTGAAGCCAAGGATTTTGAGCGTGAAAAAAGCCGGGCCTTGCTGGGCATTCAGCAGAAGGGCGAAGATCCGGGCGAAATTGCTGAAATCGCGTTCATGAACGCTTTATACGGTAATCATCCCTATGCTCACCCGGCGGATGGGCTAAAGGAGACCGTCGAAAAACTGAGCCGCGACGATCTGGTGGACTTTCATAAGCGGACCTACACGGTGAAGAACGGTGTCGTGGTCATCGTGGGTGATGTCAAACGTGCCGAGGCGGAAAGCATGGCCGAGCAGCTGCTGGCGGATCTCCCGGAAGGCGAGGCGCTCGCTCCGCTGCCGGAACCCGTAGCCAGGCAGAGTCCGGAGACGCTTAAAACGGCTTACCCTTCCGAGCAGACCCATATCTATGCAGGTGTGTCCGGCATGAAGGTCAACGACCCCGATTATTTCCCGCTCTACGTGGGGAACCACACGCTGGGCGGGAGCGGGCTGGTGTCGAGGATCATGGAGGAGGTGCGTGAAAAGCGTGGTTTCGCTTACAGTGCTTATAGCCATTTTGTTCCCATGCGGGTGATGGGGCCTTTCATGGTTGGATTACAGACCAAGAATGCTCAGGCGCAGGAAGCCTTGCAGGTCGCCCTCAAGACGGTGCAGGACTTTATTGATAACGGACCGACTGAAAAAGAACTGGAAGCCGCCAAACAGAATATTGTGGGTGGCTTTGTGCTGCGTCTCGACAGTAACCAGAAACTGACGGCGGAAGTGGCCAATATCGGGTTTCTCAATCGGCCGCTGGATTACCTCAATACCTTCACCCAGAAGGTTCAGGCCGTGACCCGTGAAGATGTCAAGCGGGCCTTCAGGACGCGAGTGGATATGACGAAGTTGCAGACAATTCTGGTGGGTGGCGGCACCAGGTGAGCGTGCAGCAAATTCCGCTCCAGCGAAGAGATGGACTAATCGAAGCCCTTGTTTATGCGGATTCTTCCTTGCTTTCCCGCTTTGAAGGCGGGGAACCGAGGGGGATTTTCTGAGCAAATCGGCTGGAGGCCCGGTGCGGAACGAAATCCGCATCATCGCGGGTGAATGGCGTAGCCGCAAGCTACGGTTCCCGGCAGGCGAGGGGCTGCGGCCCACGCCGGACCGGGTTCGGGAAACCTTGTTCAACTGGTTGCGAGACGATGTCGAAGGCGCACGTTGTCTCGATCTGTTTGCCGGTAGCGGGGCGCTGGGTTTCGAAGCGGCTTCGCGGGGTGCGGGATGGGTCGTGCAGGTGGAGTCCGATGAGCGAGTCAGTGCGGCCCTGCGGCAGAACTGTGAGCGGCTC